>JAILDQ010000307.1 GCA_024689365.1 Treponema sp.
TTTTTTCTTTAGCCTCTTTCCATCGCGCGGCTTGACCCGCTGTAGGCTTTTAAGAGAAAATCCATAAGAATCATATTCATGAATTGATTATTATGCCTTGTTAAATTTATCCTTTCCCTGCTTGCATCGAGGGCAGCGCCAATCATCAGGCAAATTCTCAAAACGAGTTCCTGCGGGAATGCCGTTTTTCTCGTCGCCAATTACAGGGTCATAAACATAGCCGCAAACTGAGCAAACATATTTTCCGCTGGCGGTTTTAAAAACAATTTCTCCAACAGGAATTGTCTTCGGCGGATTCGCCAAATCCACGACTTTTTTTCCTTCAAGGTTTTCGTAGCCTTGGGGAGTGTGGGTTCCGCAATAAACTGTAGGATGCTTTGAAACGAATTCCCGCACGCGGTCAAGAGTCTTTCTCGCCTCTTCCTTGTCGTCATACATATAATTTATAACTAATAATGATACAGAAATTATAATAAAAAGTGATAAATTATAAACATCTTAAAATAATTGGCAAACTTTGAACTTCGTTTCAACTTTTAGCTTGTTTTCTACCGCGAGATACCGCCTCGCCAGCGTCTCAGCCTCAGTCCATTTTATTTTGTTGATTGAGCAACTAGTTCCTGCTAAAAAGAAATCATTCAGTTCCTCAACGGAAACAGTGTCACCGATTCTATCCAGAAAATCGCACACCCCTTCATGAACACAAGGACAATCGAAAGGATATTTTTCTTTGAATATTGGAAGCCATTTATTTAAAGCCGAAAATGTAGATTTGTAGAAGTCGTCCGTCTTGGAAAGCCCGCCGCTATTGTCGTATTTGAAGCAGGTGGCGTTGGTCATAGAAACATTCCATTTTCCTTGCAAAAGAAGACGCATAATCAGGTCTACGTCTTCACCGCCAAAGCCAAGTCGCTCATCAAAGCCGCCTAATTCGTTGAATGTTGTTTTGTTAAAAAGGCAGGTGAAGTTTCCGTTTATGAACCAATTTTTGTCATTGCTTGGGAAACCCTTTTTTACGCCGTTAATTTCGTAAGGAGTGAAAACCAGCGAACTTTCAGCTTTGAAAACTTCCTCCAAATAGTTTTCCGCCAATTCATCGTCGGCATCAAGAAAAACAAAAAACTCTGTGGGGCATAATTCGACTAATTTATTTCTTGCGGAACTTGCGTTCAACCTGTCTGAAACTACGCACTTTACAGCCCCGTCAATTCTTTGGAGTTTTTCTTTTCGAGACGCGCTTTTCTCGTCCATAAGAAGAACAAGAATTTGAAATGAGGGAAGCGTTTGACGCACTGCCGACAACACGGCTCGTTCAATAGTTTCGCTTTTTCCGTAGCAAGGAATTAAAACGCTTATGTCTTTTTGCTTGTTAATGTTCATATTGCCACGCGGGCAATCTATAAAACACATTTCCTTTAGAAAGTGGAACAGGATATGTGGCAGCTTATCCGAATTTTTCATAACAATTTCAGAATGATTATAGTTCAAAATATATGATTTTGGCCTGTTGGTGAGTCAGTTCAAATAATTATGCAAATGTAGCCAAAAATATATTTTTTTATTAATCCTTATTTTTATCGAACCACTCTAACTCCCTGTAAGTTGGGTGTCCGTGTTTCCTTGGCTTCTCGGCTAAAGGCTTTGGACGCTTTACCTTGGAATATTTAGTTATGAATCGCTTGACTGTAATCCATCTGACATTATATTTTGTAGCTAAAGAGTTCACGCTCGCTCCGTTTTTGTATAAATCCATAAGTTCAGTTTCATATTTGCGTAGTTTGACAAAATAAACCGATTCTCCCTTTTGACGGCCTATTCGTTTCCCCTTCGACCTTGCAACCGCAAGCCCTTGCTTTGTCCTTTCTGATATAAGTTCACGCTCTATTTGAGCGGAAAGTCCGAACGCGAACATGAGCACAGAAGATACTATATCGTTGTTGTTGGCGGGATTGAGGTCAAAGTTATTCTTTATCGCCACGCAACGAACCTTTTTCTTTTTCAAGACGGAAATAATGTCAAAAATCATCGAAATGCTTCTGCCAAGCCTCGAAAGTTCCGTTACAACAAGAATATCGTTTTCCTTCAGTTTGTCCAACAATCCACTAAGGCGCCGCTTGCCGAAATCAACGCATCCGCTTTTTTTCTCCTCAACCCATTCATCAACAGAGAACCTTTCCGCAAGCGCCTTTTTTTGATTTTCAAGGTTTTGTTCCTCGGTGGATACCCTAATATAACCGTAAATCATTTTCATTCCTCCTAGAAACAAAACAATCACAGGAGAAAAAAAACTAAATATTCAATCTATGCGGACGGTTCTTTTAAAGAAGGCGTTTGCGGAGATGTAAAGCCATGGCTGTCCAACATAATTCCGTATGGATGGTTGCTTTGCGATGATACAGTTCGTCATAAAGCAGATTACGAATCACTTTGGAATAAGG
>JAILDQ010000308.1 GCA_024689365.1 Treponema sp.
TCAACGACTTTGCATACAATCGTAAGGTCAAACATTTACGAGCGGTAGGCCTTCAACATGCTGTCTAGTATTTTTTGAGCGTCTTTCGATACGTTGAAAAAGCCGCCGATTTCGTGGCCGTTGCTAATGAAAGAAAAAATAATTTTTTCCGGTCCAAAGAATTTGAACCACGACCTTTTTGGCAGCTTGAATTGCAAACCGTCCGCGTTGTTAAAGCAGAAAATTTGCTCTTCAAAATTTTTAGCGTTCGCGCTCACGTTTATCATTGAAAACAAGGCTTGCTCCCTGGAAGGAACGTAAAAGTAAAGGCTGTGGGAGCAAACCACGATCAAGCCCCAAAGCGAGTTTCTGCTTTGCGGAATTAAGTTCATTTCGCTGAACGCGCGAGCCGGCGCAATCAACTCCACCATTTTCATTTCGACAACGATGTCGTTGACCCTTTCACTAAAAGAAGTTAAAAATTGTTGCCGTTGCGATTCGTCCATAATAAGTTCCTCACCTGGGCTTTATTATACTATTTTGCGCTTAACAATTCAATGTCAAATCCAATGTAAGACATCGGAGGAATTACTCCTGGATATCCGCGCTCGCCGTAATGCAAGTCCGGCGGCAAAAGAATCGTTCTCTTTTCGCCAACTTTCATTTGCTGAACCATAATGTCAAAGCCCGGAATCATTTGTCCGCCGTCTGTTGTAAAGTCAAGCGGGCCGCGTCCCTTAGACTGGTCAAACACGCTTCCGTCAAGCAAAAAGCCCTTGTAGTGAACGGAAACTTTTTTTCCGCCGCCGCAAACGTCGCCTTTTCCTTCGCCAGTGACTTTATAGAAAATTCCGTTATCGTCTTTTTCGCAGCCCGGCCATTTTTTCTCAATCAACTTAATCTGGCTTTCGTACTGCTTGGCTTTTGCCGCGCGGGCTTTTTCGGCGGCCGCCTTGTTCAATGAATCAAATTCAGCCTGTCCAGCCTTAAAGGCTTCCGCGTCGCTTCCCTGGCGAACGATTGTCACTTTCTGAATCTCGTCGCCCTGCAAAGTTTTGTCAACAACATCTTGTCCGCTTACAACCTTTCCAAAAATTGTGTGCTTTCCGTTAAGCCAAGTTGTCGGCGCGATTGTAATGAAGAACTGGCTTCCGTTTGTTCCAGGACCAGCGTTGGCCATGGCAAGAATGCCCTTCTTTTCAAAAGTATATTTGCTTACGATTTCATCAGCGAATCTGTATCCAGGACCGCCGGCTCCAGTTCCCTGCGGGTCGCCGCCCTGAATCATAAAGTCTTGGTCATCGCCGTTGGCCTTGCTGATTACGCGGTGAAATTTCAATCCGTCATAAAAAGGCTTTCCTTTGGCGGCGTCCATTGTTCCTTCGGCCAAGCCGACAAAGTTTGTTACTGTAAGCGGCGTGTCCTTGTAAAAAAGTTCAAGGGCAACTTCGCCTTTTGGCAATTTAAGAACGGCAAAAACGCCTTCCTTTCCTTTTAGAGCGTCCATAGTTTTTTTCTCCATTTTGTTGTTTTGCGCGCAGCCGGAAGCGAGCAAAAGCGCTCCGAACAACGCAGCAAATAAATTTCTTTTATCAAACATTTTCATTCCAACCCCCTAGGCTCCCATTTTTATAAACCAAAGGCAAATCGCTTCAAGCCTCGCTTCAAAGGAATTGTTCAGCCTTTGCCTAAGCGCGCTTATGATTTTAAATTCAACGCAATCGCTCATGTAAACCACAAAGGAATCGCCTGAATCAATAACTGTGGCGCACAATTTAAAACCCTTGGGTTGAACCGCTTTTAACGGTCCGTAACAAAGAGGCGAAACGTTTTCCATAAACATAGTCAGTTGATTTTGCGTTTGCCTATAAGTTATTTTATACTTGCTCTTTCCAAAAGTGTGGTCGTCCATAAAGGCAAAAATTGTTTTTTTGTCCGCCGAACCAACCGCCAAATCGGGAACGGCCTTGTCGCTTTTCGCGCTTTCAACCGTATGCGCCTGACTGTACAAAACGCCCCAATCCTTGTCGGAGCGGCTGTAATACAGCATTCCCTGCATTTTGGAAATTGAACGCATCAAAACAGACGCGTCTTGAATGGAAAAATTTTCGCGCAAAAGCGTTTTTGGAATCGTGTAAACCTTCTCTATGGCATGGCCGCTTTTCTCTGAAAAAGAGCCTAGAAGAAAAGCCTTTATCTCTCCGGACAAATCAGTTTCCGGCAACAAAAGCAATTCAGGCTTCTCTATCGGTATTTCACGGCTCTTTGAATTCCTTTCGGCCAAAAGGCGCTCTTGGTCGCTCTGTCCCCAAATAATAGAGGAAAAGGCGCAAGCCGCGGCAAAGGCCAAAAACGCTCTTTTGTTCAATATTCTTATCAATGCAAATCCTTAGATGACGCCTTTGTAAAGAACGCGCACCTGTTTATATAAACCATCTCCCTCGGATTTGGTTTCAATATCCGGAATGTCGTTCAAAGTTGTGTGAATCAAGCGGCGCTCAAAGGGATTCATAGGCTCAAGCAAAATTGACTTTCTGTAAGAGCGAACCTTGTCGGCAGTTGTGTAAGCCAAGCGAACCAAAGACTCTTCGCGGCGGATGCGGTAGTTTTCGGTGTCCAAAATGATGCGGATGTCCTCGCGGCCAAGGTGGCCGGCGTAAACGTTCATCAAAAGCTGCAAGGCGTCAAGGTTCTTTCCTTTGCGTCCGATCAAAATTGACGAACTTTCTGACTGCAACTTGATTCCTAGCTTTCGCTCTTCGCGGAACATGATTTCCACCTTAACTTCGTAACCCATTTTCTGAATCACTTCAGTAACAAAAGAGATGAGCTTTTGCTCAAACTCGTCCTGGGGAATCGGATTGGCGACAAGCTTTCTTGATGTTCTTGCTTCGTCTGAATATTCGTCTTGCGCGACGGGAGTGTTTCCTTCCGTGTGAACGCGAATTTTCACAAAGCCTTTTTTGAACAATGAGTTCTTCTGTGTTTCAAGAATCTCAACGTCAAATTGGTCTCGCTCAAGTCCCAATTCCTGAACGGCTTTTTCAATGGCTTCTTTTTCTGTTTTGCCTTCGTACTCGTATGTCATATTTATCTCCCAAAAATAATTATCTGCGTTTCTTTGAATGCGGAACGGCCTTGACTGTTGTGGCAGCCGGCTTTGCCGCGTTCGCCTTTGTTTTGTTGATGATCACTTGCTGAACCATTTGAATCAAGTTGCTGACTGTCCAGAACAAAATCAATCCGCTCGGCGCGTTGTAGAACAAGAAGAAGAAAATCAATGGCAAGCCGTATGTCATGAATTTCATCTGGCTAGAGCTTTGGGCGCTTTGCAAGGTTCCGCCCATCTGAGTGATCTTTCCATAGAACAACTGTGAAATCAAATAAATTACAGGCAAAACTCTGATGTGGTTTCCAACCAAAGGAATGTAAGCCTTAAGCTGGTAAACGCTGTCGCCGTCGCTCAAGTCGTCAATCCAACCCTTGATGAAGCTGGCTCCGCGGAATTCAAAGTAGTTGTTGAACAAATTGTACATCGCGAACAAACAGAGCATTTGGAAAATCATCGGCAAGCATCCGCTCATCGGATTGTAGCCGGCGGCTTGGTAAACCTTGGCTGTCTCTTCCTGCATTTTTTGCGGATTGTCCTTGTACTTGTTTTGAATCGCCGTAAGCTTCGGCTGCATTTCCTGCATTTTGAGAGTGCCCAAAGAAGACTTCATTGTAAGCGGGAAAAGGGCAATCTTAAGAATGATTGTCATCAAGATGATGCTGACGCCCCAGTTGTGAACCCAACCGTAAAGCAATTCCAAAATCCATTTTAGGATTGTTTCAAGCCAACCCAAGAAACCGCTGGACTCCAAGGCTTCTGTCAAACGATAGCCGCTAATATTCCAAGCATTGTTTTCCGCGACCGAATATTTTTTCAAATCCTTTTCGTTGCGCGGTCCAACATAAACGTAGTAAACGTCGTTGGTTTGCTTTTGAGTCGTCGGCTTTCTGACAAGCATTGCCTGGGCGTCGCTCATGATTGACATTGAAGGATTGTTTGTTGTGTACCATGCGGTCTGGAAGTTTCCGTCTTCGGCAGGAATTATGAGTTCGCAAAAATACTTTCCGCCGATTCCGGCAATTTGATAAGGCTTGTTGTATTCTTTGTATTGGTTGTTTCCAAGGCGAACGCGCTTTCCTTTTCCTTCATTATTGATGGCGATGAAAGAGCGGCTTTCGTAGCGGTCAACCTTAGGATTGAATTCCGGTCCAACCTGAGGGCTTGTTCTCAAAGTGTAAGCGGCCTTGGCTCCGTCTTTTGTCGAAAAATCCAAAGCCGTGAAATTTTCGCCGCCGTCCACGATGACGTTCATCTTGAACATATAGTCATCGTCTTTGAAAGTATACTGCTTTACCAAAGTAAAGTCTGAATACTTTTTGGCAAAGGCGATTTTTCTTTCGCCGTTTTCAGCGGGAAATTCCTTTACAATGAACAAATCGTTTACAAGGGGGCCGTCCGCGCCGCCAAACGAAAGGGCAAAGGCTCGGTTGGAAGCGGTAACGTTTTCCGCCATCTCGACGCCTCGTCCAGTCTTTCCGTCTTTGTGGTCAAGCAATTCGTAGCCGATGATGTCGCCGCCCTTGTTTGTAAAGGTCACGCGGAATTTTTTTGTTTCGATTACATACTCTTGCTCGGTGAGAACGCTTTCGTTTGAATCGTCCGCCTGAACGAAAGACTTGACTTCTTCGTTAATGGCCTTGCTGTTTTGCGCGGCCTCTTCAGTCTGGGCGGCTTCCTGGGCTGTTTGTTCCGTAACCTGGCTTTGCTCAGGCTTTGGGAAAAACTTCACTTGAACGATTGTGTAGCCAATCAATACCAAGGCCGAAAGAACCACGGCCATTATGGTGTTTTTATCCATTCTTTTTCTCCAAAAATTAGAATGGCCTATGAATTACGGAAGCGGATCGTAGCCGCCTTTGAAAAACGGGTTGCAGCGAAGAATTCTTGCAGTAGACATAATCAATCCCTTGCCCGGACCGTATTTTTCTATCGCCTGAATTGCATAATGAGAGCAAGACGGGTAATAGCGGCAACACGGCCCTATAAGCGGAGAAATTGAGGCTTGATAAAAACGTATGCTAGTACAGAAAAACTTTGTTAAAAGTTTATTCATCCTTTATCAGACCTGCCTTTTTGCATAATGTTCGAAATTGAACACACCTTGAGTTGAACGAATCGTTTCCAGGATAAACTAAAAATAAAATGTCGTATCCGGTGTTCAGGAATGTTTTGTAATATCGGTATGCTTCGCGGCTGTAGCGCTTGGAAGCGTTTCTTTGAACGGCGTTTCCGTAACCGCGCGGCAAAGGAAAAGCGATTCTGTTAAAGCCAAGCTCATTCTTAGCGAAAAAAATCTTGGCTCCCTTTACCCCTTCCCTGCCGCCTTTTTTAAACAGATTCCGTATTTCAGCCGGATTCTTTATCCGCTCAATGCGTCTAAATTTTCCGCTTTTCACCGAATCTGTTTCCATAGGCAATCCAGACTAAAAACTAGTACTTCTTGTTTTCGTCACAAACAGAAAGCTTGTGGCGGCCCTTGGCGCGGCGGCGAGCCAATACCTGGCGTCCACCCTTTGTGGCCATTCTGGCGCGGAATCCAAATTTTCTATTGCGCTTAATTCTGCTCGGTTGATATGTCCTTAACATGGCATATATCTCCTATAAAAATAATATTCAAAATTAGTAGTGTTAGAATATATCATAAATTTGAAAAGTTAGTCAATAGCCGCTCGTGTTATTGATTGCAAGACCCTAATCTTTGTTTCGAGCGGTTTCACCGCGTCCTTCCGGACGCTGCCTGGGCCGCTCGTGTTATTGCTAGCAAGACCTTAATCTATGTTTCGAGCGGTTTCACCGCGTCCTTTTGGGGACGCTAGCTAGCGGTTTTGCGAGCCGAATCCGCGTCCGGGAGCCGTCTTTTTTTTTCATTTCTTCGAGCAGTTTCACCGCGCTTGTAAAATTGACGGCGCGAGGAAGCGGTTCGGCTTGCGAAAACACTCTGTTTGCGCCGCCGCAAATGCGGCGAAGAGCAATAGTTTCAAACGCAAACAGCGTGTAGCGACGCTAGCTAGCGGTTTTGCGAGCCGAATCCGCGTCCGGGAGCCGTCTTTTTTTTACATTTCCTTGTAGCAAAAAGAATCGACATGTGATATAATTTCAAAACCTATGGAAAACGCCAAAATAAAAGAGATGCTTTTGCAGGTCCATGAAACAAACTTGGACTTTACCGTCACCCAAAGCGGAAAGCAAAGCACCCGCGTAAACGGTTTGTACAAACCCGACACGCACGAGATAATTCTTCACAATAAAAATTTCAAGACAGACTCTCAAATGGTTTACACGGCGGTCCATGAGTACACCCATCATTTGATTGCGGAAGAGCAATTGGCGCTTTACGGTTCGGAATACATGCCCAACGCAAAAAGCCACACTGCGGCCTTTTGGTCCCGCTTCCAGGAACTTCTAAAAGTCGCGGAAGAAAAAGGCTTTTATAAAATCGACATTTCCGTTTCTCCTGAGTTGGAAGAGCTCACAAAAAAAATTCGCTCCGAATATTTGGAGCCAAACGGAAAGCTTATGTCGGAATTTGGCCGCCTTTTGATCAAGGCCCACACTCTTTGCGAAGAAGCGAACATCCGCTACGAAGATTATATTGATAGAATTTTGTGCTTGCCAAGGAACACAGTCCGAGACCTTAAGCGCGTCGGAACAGTTCAAGTAAACCCTGCGATTGGCTTTGACAATATGAAGCTTGTAAGCTCAATCAAAAAAGCCGACGACCGCGCCGCCGCGGAACAGCAGCTTCTTTCCGGAACAAGCCCGGTCACCGTCAGCGCGATGATGAAGCAAAAATCAAGGGCGGCCCAAGCCGACGATCCAAAAACAAAATTGGAAAAAGAAGCCAAGCGCCTTACAAAAACAATCGCTCAATTGCAGCAACGCCTCGAATACGTGGAGGAAAGCCTTGCGAACATGTAAAGGAATTTTGTCAAAAGGAACGGCGGCCTTTGCCCTTCTTTTTGCCTTTGACAGCCTTTGCTTTTCTCAAAGCGCGGCGCCCGCGGCTCCGACTCCGCCCAGCGCTCCAAGCGTTTCGTCTCCGGCTCCTGTTGCTCCGGGAATTTCAATGCCAAGCATGCCGCGCATTTCGGCGCCGGTTGCCGGAAGCTCTTTTTACACGCCAGGAAAAAATTTCTTAAGGAAAAATGAAAAAAGCGGCGTAAAAACAATTCAAAGCCAAACAAAAGAATCCGTCGCTTCAAAGGATTTGGAAAATTCCCTTTTAGGAAATGAAGGCCTTGATTTTTCAAACCTAACGGCGCAAGACTTGGTTCAAATGGCAAAGAGCGGCTCGCTTACAAACGTTTCCTCGTTATTGGGAAACGCCACCTTTAACGGGAGCAACGCTTCAAACAATTCCCCAAACAATCAACTTTTGTTAAAGCAAATTCTTTCTGAACTAAAAGAAATAAAGGAAACTCAAGCCTCTTCATTGACCGCGGCCCAAACTGGAACAAAGCCCTCGTCGCTTCCTCCAAAAATTTTGCGTTTTGTCGTAAACGCAAACGACGTGCTTTCAAAATGCGTTCAAGTTTATTTTAGCGATAGAGAAAACGACGGAAGTTTTTTATTGACCGGCGACGCCAAAAGCCTTTTTGAAAACCAAAACATTTCCGAAACATTTTACATTTTGTTCAAGGCGTGCGGAACAAAAAATTCCAAAACGATTTACACAGTCACTCCCAGCCTTTCGCAAAGCCAAGAATGCCCAAGCCCATTGAGCAAATTTTGCGGCCAAAATTCCTTGCAAGCTTCGCGCGTAGGAAATTTAGTCACCCTTCACACAATCCAAAACGGCAATGTTTGCGACTTGCTTTTGGACATTGGAAGCGCCCAGTGAAATTCATTCAAGGCTTGCAAAAATTAAATTTCCCCAAAGAAGAAATCGAACGCTTAAAGCCATTGATGGACACTTACATCAACGAGCTTCTTTTGTTCAACTCCGCCTACAATTTGGTTAACACAAACGATCGTGAAGAAATCATAGTCCGCCACCTTTTGGACAGCTTGAGCGCATGCCATAAAATCCAAGAGCTGGTCCAACAAAAAGAAGGGCAAGTCACAATCGCGGACATCGGCTCCGGCGGCGGCTTGCCTGGCATCCCTTTGGCGGCGGCCCTGCCCGACTGCAATTTTTTATTGATTGAACGAATGTCAAAACGCTGCGCCTTTTTGGAAAACGCCGCCGCCCTTTTGGGCTTAAAAAACGTTCAGGTAAAAAACTTGGAATTGGAAAAAACTCCGGCCGCCTCAATCGACATAGCGGTTTTTAGAGCCTTTAGGCCTTTGGACAAAAAAATGCTAAAGAGTCTTTTAGCGGTTTTAAAGGAAGACGGAATTTTGGCGGCCTATAAAGCCAAGCGTTCAAAAATCTTGGAAGAGATGGGAGCCTTGAACTATTCGGAAAATGATTACAAAATCATTCCACTTGAAGTTCCCTTTTTGACAGACACAAAGAGCGGCGACGACCGCGAAAGAAATTTAGTTTTGATTCCCCGCGCTAACGGTTAAGCGTGATTTTTTTGAGAAGCTGCATCAGCTGCGATTTTTCTATCAAGTCGATCGGACGGCCCTCAACATACTTGTGGGCCTCTTCGCTAAATGTTCCTGGAGTTACACAATAGCCTCTGTCAACTTTTTTATCCTTGAGCTTCGCGTGAAAGTCGCGCACGAACAATTCGCCGACAGAACCTGTTGTTTTATAAAAGCGGAACAATTCTGTGTCTTCCCATTTTGGAGTTTCAACTTCACACAAAATTTCAACTGACTCTTGCTGAACTTCAACGTCAGATATTTTTACAAAAGAATGCGCGTAATATTTGCTTACCAAGTTGCGGCACAAAACAACAAAGTCGCTTGTTCCGCTTGTCAAATAAAGCTGAAGGTTTGTGTTCTGGTTCAATTCCTTGTAGCGGCTTATCAAAGTGGAAACGTCTTTGTAATTAGGAACCGTGTTGTTGATTGTAGTCAAGCACTGCAAGCCCATCGCGATTTTATTAGTTGAAAAATAGCATTGCGCCAAACGATAGTTCAATTCAAGGAAGATGTCGGTGGGAATGTCCTTAAGCTTCAAGCCTATTTCGTAATCTTGAACCGCCTCTTCGTTTTGTCCCATTCTTGCGTGAATAACGCCGGCGCTCAAACAAGATTTTGGACCATATACAGGATCCGGCCTCAAGTGAACAAAAACCTTCAAGGCCTTGTCGCCCGCTCCGCATTCTTGCATCGCGTCGGCCATCGCGAACAAACATTCCTTGTCTTGAGGATTGTCGTTCAAGGCTTTGCGCAAAACAGGAAGGCAGTCCCTGAATTTTTTCGCCTTGTACATCGCCATTCCAAGAGGCTGGGTTATTCCTGACGCTTCTGGATTTATTGTGTACGCTTTTTTAAAACATGGAATGGCCTTTTCAAAATCGTTGTTGGCGTAGCAAGCTTGTCCCAAATAATAATTGACTTCAAAACTGTCAGACTTTAATTTGTAGGCGGTAACCAAACTTTTTATGGCTTCTGGCGTTCTCTTTAGCTTTACGCAGCAAATTCCATGCCTCAAGCAAACCAAGGCAGGATCAACGTCTGAGTGGGTCGCCGCCAAATCAACCAAAGTTCCGTATAAATTAACAGCCTTGTCCCACAAGTTTTCAGAGAAGTACAAGTCCGCCAAAGGCAAAAGGGCCTGCGTGTTATAAGGGTCGTGTGAAAGTTTTTTTGTTGAGTCTCTTATAATTTGGGCGCGGTTTTTTTGAACAGAATTTCTTGATGAACCGCCTTTTGAGCCGCCAGATTTTTTTCCGCCCACAAGGCTTAAAATCGCTATAACGGCAAGGCAAAAAATAACCGCGATTATTACAGGTAACATAACTTTTCTATTATCGGAAAAAAATACGATATTGTCAAGGCAAAGAAAAAATCAAGAACTTGCGCAAATTCCTTTGACTTTAATTTTTTTCTTTTGAAGCTTTTTCCATGCGGTCAAAAATAGCCTTCAATTCCGGAGGAAGGCTTTCTTTGCCCTTAACGTCCGCGGCGGCTTTTTCGTTTACAAAGCCCATAGCCTCCAATTTTTTTTGGTCTTCCTCAATCTTTAACGCAAATTTTTCCGCGGCTTTTTTTTCTATTTCTTCTCTGTCGGCAAGAGAAGCGTCGCTCCCCTTTACCCTAAAAGCAAGCGTGTCAATTTTAACGCCGCCGCTCAAACGATTCATTCCGGTCAAAATGAATTTTTTGTGCATTTGAAGCATTTGATTCCAGCCGGGATGGTCGCTTTCAATTAAAAGAATTCCGTTCTTTAGGTCAACGACTGACGAATGGGCCGCGAGTTTTTCTCCGTTGCCGGAAATTTTTGAGACGGTCGTTTTCCAGGCCTCATGAATTTTTCCGCTTTCCTTAATGTCTTGAACAGAAATATTATTAAAGACGTTCGTTATCATCTGAGCGCCGCTTATAAAATCATCGCTCATCTTTCCAGCCTCCGTTCTCTATGAAAAAAACTTTTGTCGTCGTTCTCTTGTATCGTTCGTAAGGCTCGCCCGGCAAAAAAGTGCAAAAAAGCTGTTCGTATTCCGGAAGCAAGCCTGTCAATTTTTGCCTCTTGTCCGGATCCAATTCCAACATAACGTCGTCCATCAAAAGAATTGGCTTTTCCCTAATCGTTTGGCTGTAGAATACGGCTTGGCTAACGCGCAAAAGCAAGGCGATCAATCTTCTCTGCCCCATTGAAGCGATTGGAACAAAAGGCTTTCCTTGGCAAAAATAACGCAAGCGGTCGCGGTGGGGGCCGCTTAAAGTAGTTCCCATTATAAAGTCGCTTTCTCTTTTGGACTTTAGCAAATCCAAAACTTCATCCTTGCTCGGCATGCGGCTCAACACTCCGTCCTTGCTTTCTTTCCAGCTTGGCTCGTAACTAATGCTAACGCCTTCAATTCCCGTAACTTGTTCATAAAGGCGCGTGAAAATTTCGTTGAATTTAAAAACCGCGTTCTTTCTTTTTTTCTGAATTTCCAAACCGTTCTCAACAAGTTGAATGTCGTAAATGTCCAGCATTTCGCGCTTGTTTTCTTTTATCAAAACGTTTCGGTTTTTTAAAGCGCTTCTGTAACGGCGAAGCAAGTCGATGTAAAGAACGTCATACATTGAAAGGCTTTGATCCAAAAAGAAGCGGCGGTCGCTTGGCTCTCCTTCAACAAAGCGCAAGTCGTCATGGCAAAAAAGAATGCAGGGCATTGTGTTTATCAATTCTTTTCTGTCGCGAATTTTCTTTCCGTTTTTTTCGATTGTTTTTTTGCCGTCTTTGTAAATGACGTTGACGCTTCTAGTTCCGCCGCCGCTTTCTTTGTACATGGCTCGAATGGAAAATTCTTTTTCGCCGCGACGAACAATTTCTGTGTCGCTGTGGGTTCGGAAGGAATTGCCGTAAGCGCAATAATAAAGGGCTTCAAGAATGTTGCTTTTGCCTTGCCCGTTTTGGCCGACAAAATAAATTTCTTTTGAATCAAAATTTATCTTGTCGTTTTGCAAATTGCGGAAATTATAAAATGACAGCGACAAAAAAGCCATTAAATTAAAAGAACTAGTTCAAGTTCATTGTCATGATTACGTGGAAGTAATCTGACTTTGGCTCCGTTCTCAAAATGGCGGCTTTGTTGGCGTCCTTAAATTCAAAGGCGATGCGTTCTGCAGAAGTCAACTTGAGAGGCTCTTCCACAAAGCGGAAGTTAAAGGCCAACATAATTTCCTCGCCATTGTATTCGCAAGGAATCTCTTCGTCGGCGCTTCCCAAATCCAATTCCGGAGACAAAATAGTGAGCTTTCCGGGAGTCAATTTGAAAATCGTGCGCAAAGAATTTTTGTCAACGTAAATGCCGATGCGGTCAAGGGCTTCAAGCAAATCTGACTTTTGAACTTGGAAAGACTTGTCCAAATCTGAAGGAATTACGCGGCGATAGTTTGGAAATTCTCCTTCCAACAAAAGCGAAGAAAATTCATAGTTTCCAAACTTGAAGAAAATCTTTTTGTCGATTACGGCCAAAGAAACGTTTCCTTCGTCGCTGGCGTGTTTCAAAACGCAATCCAAAATTTTTGTAGGAACAATCGCCGCCGGAAAATCAGGGATTCCTTGGGCAAGATTTTTTTCAGCGTAAGAAAGGCGGCGGCCGTCTGTGGCTACCATAATCAAATTGTCGTTTTGCTTTTCAAAGTGAACGCCCATCATAAAATGGCGGTTTCCGTCTTCGCTTACGGCGAATGAAGTTTGCTGGATCATTTCCTTTAATTCTTTTGCCGGAAGCTCAAAATAAGAGCTGCCTTCCAAAGAATTGATTTCAGGGAATTTGTCAACCGCGATGCTCTTCAAAGTGAAGCGTCCCTTTAAAGGACGGATTGTAACGGTGATGTCGCTTTGCTCAAATTCAATTTGTCCCTGAGGAGCCTTTGTAATGATTTTCATGAATTTGTCGCAGAAGATTGTGGTGGAGCCTTCTTCCTGAATCTCAACCGGAATCTTTGTTATGTAATCTACAGTTGAGTCTGAAGCTTTGATTGTCAAAGTATTGTTTTCGGCAATCAAAAGGACGTTCGAAAGAATTGAAATAGGGCTCTTGTTGGCTATGATTTCCTGGGCAATAGCAACTTCTTTAATCATCGCGTCGCGATCAAACTGAAACTTCATTTTATAAGCCTCCCTTAAGACTTTTTTATCGTTCTATTATAGCGCAAACTTTTGTCTTTGCATAGACTTTATTAAACTTATTTTTTTATTGAAACAATGTGACCTTTTCGCTAAAAATTTGTGGAAAACTTTTTAAATTGTGGAAAAGTTGAACTTTTGTGGAAAAAACACAAAAGTTTCTACATTTTTTATTTCTTTTATTACAAAGAATTATCCTTGTTTTCCACAAATTCACGCCCCTTATTATTACCATTATTAAATTTATATAAATTTAATATAATTTAAAGGGCGCCGAAAAAAGAAAGTCACTTCTTGTTTTTGATTTCCTTCATCATAATTTTTATCGCATTGTCTAAAGTAGCGTCAATCTTTATCAAGTCTTCGATTTTTTTACAGCTGCTCATAATGGTGGAATGATCCTTTCCTCCAAATTCGCTTCCAATTTCCGTAAAAGACATTTCCGTAAGTTTTCTCGCTATGTAAATTGCCACGTGTCTTGGAAAAGCGATTTTCTTGCTTTGTTTTTTGCTTTTTAATTCGGAAACTGAAATTCCATAATAGTCTGAAACAATCTTTTGTATAGTGTCTATGGAAATGTTTCCTCCAAAGTTTGAGCTGATGTTTTCCTGCAAAAGTTGTTTGGCTACATCAATAGTCAATTCATTGTTCATAAAATCGCTGTATCCTACAACTTTTTTTAAGGCTCCTTCCAAATCACGAACGTCGCTTTCTATGTTGGCTGCGATAAAATCAATTATTTCGTCTTTTAAAGTTCTGTTCATCAAAGAAAGTTTCTTTAAAAGAATTGCCTTTCTTGTTTCGTAATTTGGAGGCTGCATGTCAATGCAAATTCCGGTGCTGAACCTTGTTCTAAGCCTTTCTGTTATTCCCTTAAGCTCGCTTATAGGACGGTCGCAAGTAAAGACCATTTGTCCATGTTTTTGATAAAGGGCGTCAAAAATGTAGAAAACCTCGTTTTGGAGACCTTCCTTTCCTTCCAAAAAGTAAATGTCGTCCAAAAGAAAAACGTCAAGGTTTCTGTATTTGTTCTTGAATTTTTGAGTTGTTTTGCTATTCAAAGAACCTGTGAATTCATTAAGAAGGGATTCCGTATTTATGTATGCTAGTTTTACTTTTCCCTTTTTAGAGGAATATATATAATTTCCGATTGACTGCATAAGGTGGGTTTTGCCCAAACCGCTTCCGCCGTAAAGCAAGATTGGGTTGTAAGCTTTTCCGGGATCTTTTGAGGCGGCCATTGAAGCTTGATAAGCGTACATATTGTTGTCGCCTGGAACAAATGTGTCAAAAGTGTATTCATCCTTCAAATCCGGATGTTTTTTTATTTCTTCTTCTACGTTTTTTTCCAAAAGGTTATTTTTTTCGTTTTTTTTAGGGCTTTTTTCCTCTTCTTCATTTGAAGGAATTATGTTTTTTATTGTGAATTTTATATCAATGTCAATTCCGCTGATTTCTTTGATTTTGTCTTTTATATTTTGAATGTAGCCCTTTTCTATCATTTGAGAGCGCATAAAATCGCTGGCGACGGCGGCAGTTATGGAATTTCCTTCGTCGCTCAAATATTCAAGATTGAACCAAAGGTTAAATTCTGTTTCGCGGCCGCTTTCTTTGTATTGATTTCTGAGTTGTTTTAATGCTTCCGTCCAAATTTCTTTATAATTATTGTCGCTCATAATTTTACCTTTATCCTATTATAGACCGCCTTTACTTTTTTTTTCAATACTAGTATAATAAAAAAACTCTCTTTTTTCTATTTTAAATTAGTTTTATAGGAATTGCAAAAATGAGCGAAAATTATTCAGCAGGCAACATCCAAGTCTTAAAAGGCTTGGAAGCGGTTAGAAAACGTCCTGGAATGTACATCGGTTCCACAGGACCAAACGGTCTTCACCACTTGGTTTACGAAGTTGTGGACAATTCCATAGACGAAGCGATGGCCGGTTTTTGCGACACAATCACAGTCGCGTTGGAAAAAGACGACATTTGCCGCGTAGAAGACAACGGACGCGGAATTCCGGTTGACATGCATCCTACTGAACACATAAGCGCCTTGGAATTGGTTTTGACCCGTCTTCATGCTGGCGGTAAATTCAACAAAGACAACTATAAAGTTTCCGGCGGTTTGCACGGCGTAGGCGTTTCTTGCGTTAACGCCCTTTCGACTTGGATGGAAGCCGTAGTAGAAAGAGACGGAAAAAAGTACCAGCAAAAATATAATGTTGGAAAACCAACAAGCAAAGTTGAGGAAATTGGAACAAGCGAACGCCACGGAACAACAATCCGCTGGAAGGCCGACAAAAGCATTTTCCAGGAAACAACGACTTACAATTTTGACGTTTTGTCAAAGCGTTTGAGGGAACTTGCCTTTTTGAACAGCGGAATCACGATAAAATTCCGTGACGAGCGTTTGGAAGAGCCAAAAGAGGCTGTCTATAAGTTTGAAGGCGGAATCACTCAATATGTCGATGAGATGAACAAAAAGACCACTTCAAAATTTTATTTGCCCGAAGAGCCTGTTTACATTACAGGCGAAAAGGACAATGTAATTACTGAATGCGCCTTTCAATACAATTCAGGCTATTCTTCTAGCATCAACACTTACGTAAATGACATCAACACCCGCGAAGGCGGAACTCACCTTGACGGATTTAAAAACGCCATAAACTTTGTTCTCAACAAATTCCTTGACTCAAACGACAAATTCAAAAAGCGTTTGGAAAAGGCTGACAAGGATGAAAAGCTTCGCATAGAAGACATTCTTTCCGGAATAGTTCTTGTAGTTTCGATGAAAGTTCCTGAGCCTGAATTTGAAGGCCAGACAAAGGAAAAGCTTGGAAATACGGAAGTAAGGACAATTGTAGACGCTTTGGTAAAAGAAAAGCTTACTCTATTTTTTGAGCAGAATCCAAAAGTTTTGGAAGCCCTTTTGGACAAGGCTCTTTCAGAAGCCACAGCCCGCATCGCGGCCAAAAAGGCAAAAGACGCTTCACGCAAAAAATCCTTTTCCGACGGCTTTGGATTGCCTGAAAAACTTTCCGACTGTTCTCTCAAAGAGCCAGAAATGTGTGAAGTATACATAGTAGAGGGAGACTCAGCCGGCGGTTCCGCCAAAAAGGGACGCGATCCAAAAATTCAGGCCATTTTGCCTCTTTGGGGAAAAATGCTCAACGTTGAAAAGGTTCGTCCTGAAAAAGTAATGAACAACGACAAGCTTGAGCCAGTAATCGCAAGCCTTGGAGCGGGCTTTGGAAAAGACTTTAACATTGAAAAACTCCGCTACCATAAAATCATAATCATGGCCGATGCCGATGTTGACGGAAGCCACATTCGCACCTTGCTTTTGACTTTCTTCTTCCGCTATATGCCTCAGCTTATCGAAAACGGCTACGTTTACCTTGCCATGCCGCCGCTCTTTAAAGTGCAGCTTGGAAAGAAGGAGCCCGTTTATTGCTACTCAGACCAGGAACGCGACGACGCTTTGGCGGCTTTGGGCGACCAGCGCGAAAAGGCTGACGTTCAGCGTTACAAAGGTCTTGGTGAAATGGACGGAAAGCAGCTTTGGGAAACTACAATGGATCCCGCCCGCAGAAAGATGAGAGTTGTGACGATTCCAGACGCGGAAGCGGCGGACAGAATATTCAGCGTTTGCATGGGCGAAGAAGTTGAGCCCCGCCGCGAATTCATCGAAAGCAATTCTAGCTACGCCAATTTGGACATTTAATTAAAAGGGAAATATAATGTTGGAAGAATTTAAAACGCCTGAAGGCGGAACTGTCATTAAAATTCCGATTGAGGACGAAGTTAAAAAGGCCTACATTGACTACTCGATGTCGGTAATCGTTCAACGAGCCTTGCCCGACGTTCGCGATGGATTGAAGCCCGTTCACCGCAGAATCATGTACGCGATGGACACTCTTCACCTTGCAAGCGGCGGAAAAACCAAAAAATGCGCTACAATCGTTGGCGAAGTTTTGGGTCACTACCACCCGCATGGAGACGCTTCCGTTTATGACGCCCTTGTTCGTTTGGGCCAGGATTTTGCCCAGCGCTACACTACAATCACTCCGCAAGGAAACTTTGGTACAATCGCCGGCGACCCAGCGGCCGCCTACCGATACACCGAAGCCAAGATGTCAAAAATCACCGAAGAGATGGTTTCTGACATCAGCAAAAACACGGTTGACATGGTTCCAAACTTTGACGACACAACAAGCGAACCAGCTGTTCTTCCAGGAGCTTTTCCCTTTCTCCTTTGCAACGGCACAACCGGAATCGCGGTTGGCATGGCCACAAACATGCCTACCCACAATTTAAGGGAAGTTGCGGCGGCCATAGGCGCTTACATCGACAATCCTGAAATCACAATTGACGAACTTTGCAAATACATAAAAGGACCTGACTTTCCTACGGGCGGAATCATTTACGGCCGAGACGGAATAAAAAAGGCCTACAAGACCGGCCGCGGAAAAATTACAATTCGCTCCAAGTTCATGATTGAAACCGACAAGCACGGCCGCGAGTCGATTGTATTTACGGAAGTTCCTTACGGCGTGAACACGACCAACATCATCCGCCGCATCAAGGAATTGGTTCGCGACAAACTCATTGAAGGAATTTCCAGCGCCAACGACGAATCTTCCGACCGCTCTGGAATGCGCTTGGTTGTAGACCTTAAGCGCGGCGCTGTGACAAAGTTGGTTTTGAACCAGCTCTTTTCCAAGACCGATTTGCAGTCAAACTTTGGCGTAATCAACTTGGCATTGGTTCCAAAAGAGCTTGAAGGCGCCGGAAACCGCTACGAAGAGCCGGGCCTTTTGACTCTTCCAAAAACTTACCTCAAGCCTGAGATTCTTACACTCAAGCAGTTGATCCAGCATTTTGTAAGCCACCGCGACGAAGTTATCACTCGCCGCACGATTTATGATTTTAAAGTGGCCAAGCACAGAATGCACATTTTGCAGGCCCTTATTACAGCCATCAACAACATTGACGAAGTGATTAAAATTATCAAGGAAAGCCGCGACACTGAAGCCGCAAAACTTGCCCTTGAAAAAAGATTCAACTTTGACGACGAACAAGCCCAGGCGATTGTGGACATGCAGCTCAAGCGCTTGACTCATCTTCAGATTGAAGACTTGCAAAAAGAAATCAAGGACTTGCAGGCCCTCATCGATCACTTAGAAGACTTGCTTGCCCATCACGAAAAGATTCTCGCCCTTATTAAAGACGAGACAAACAAGCTGGCTGAAAAATACGGCGACGAGCGCAAAACAGAAATTGTAAGCGACGAAGTTGACCAAATCAATGTTGAAGACTTGATTAAAGAAGAAGACATGGTCGTAATGATTTCAAAGCTCGGATATGTAAAACGTTCTTCCGTTACCAGCTACAAAAAGCAGGGCAGGGGAGGAACCGGCAGCAACAGCACCGCGCTCATCGAAGACGATTACATCAACCACTTGTTCATCGGCTCGACCCACGACTACATTTTGTTCGTTTCAAACTTGGGACGCGCTTATTGGATAAAAGTCCACGAGATTCCCGAAATGTCAAAGGGAAGCCGCGGCACCCACATCAAGAGCTTGATCGCTATTGGCGCCGACGAAGAAATTACTACGGTAGTTCCTCTAAAAGAATTTGCGGAAGACAGCTACTTGTTTATGACGACAGCCAGCGGAATTATCAAAAAAGTTCAGACCAGCGAATTTGCCAACGCCCGCGTAAAGGGCATCATCGGCCTTAAGCTTAAGGAAGGCGATAAACTTGTTAGCGCCATTCCGACGGCCGGCGAGTCCGACGTATTCCTTATTTCTAGAAACGGAAAGGCCTTGCGCTTTAGCGAAGCCGACGTTCGCGCGATGGGAAGAGCAAGTTGCGGCATCAAGGGAATGAAACTTTCAGACGGCGACGAAGTAAGCGGAGCCATCACATACACAGAAGGCGAAAGCCTCTTGTTGTTGACAGAGAAGGGCTACGGAAAGAGAGTCGCCTTTGAAGACTTTAAGCCACACGGCCGCGGAACTGGCGGACAAAAAATCTTTGGCAACACCAGCGAGCGCGGAGAAATCATCGGCTTGCTTTCTGTTAAAGACAAGGACGAAATCGTTTGCATGACAAGCCAAGGAAAAACTTTGCGCGTGTCCGCCAGCACAATCAACCAGCAGGGCGCCGGCTCTACTGGCGTAAAAGTCGTTAAGATTTCGGACCCAGACTTCTTGGTTGGAGTTGACAAGATTCCTCAAGACGAAGAAGATTAAATCTTTATATTATAAAGAGTTACATGTTAATTCTTTATAATATAAAGAAATAGAATTACTGAAAAGTAAATAAAAAATTTGTAAAAATTTTGTTATTTTTGGTAAATTTGTAATGACAAAATTTTTTTTTTATAATATACTTATGACTGAGGGGAGTGCAGATTAAACTGCATCAATAAAAACACATCAGGCGACCGGGGACTAGCTCCCCGGTTTTTTTATGTCTACTGTTTCACGTGAAACACGATTAAAATACATATAATTTTCACCAAATCATTTTCCACCATTTTAACAAGTTTTCCACAATCGGTGGAAAAGTAAAGCTTCGCAATTTTGACTTGATTTTTTTTTCAAGAGTAGGCTAGTGTTTCACGTGAAACAAAAAAAAGATTCCAATAAATTTTGGACAGGTTTTGATGTAAAGTTTCACGTGAAACATAATTTTCCACAGGTGGGGAAAAATTGTGGATTTTGTGGAAGCCATTATTGACAGCGCTTTTTTTAGACCGTGTTTCACGTGAAACAAAAATCGTGAATAGAGAAAGCACTTTTTGAGAATTATAGAAATTTCTCAAAATCAAAAGCGTATGCCAAACTAACAAACGTTCGTATATGAAATCCAAAACGAATGGTTGTTAGTCATTTCCTCCCCACCAAGGACGAATGAAATGAGTTATTGCCAGTCCGCGCAAGCGGACACGTGGATAAACTTCCACCAGCAAAAACGAATGAAATGAGTTATTGCTCGCGCTCGCGAGAGCGCAGTGATATAAATTTCCTATAGCAAAAGCGTATGAAATAGCTATTGCCCGTCCGCGCAAGCGGACACGTGGATAAACTTCCACTAGCAAAAACGAATGAAATGAGTTATTGCCAGTCCGCGAGAGCGCAGCGATATAAACTTCCACCAGCAAAAACGAATGAAATGAGTTATTGCCCGTCCGCGCAAGCGGACACGTGAAATCAACTTCCACTAGCAAAAGCGTATGAAATAGCTATTGCCCGTCCGCGAGAGCGGACACGTGAAATCAACTTCCACCAGCAAAAACGAATGAAATGAGTTATTGCCCGCGCTCGCGAGAGCGCCGTGAGATAAACTTCCGCCAGCAAAAGCGTATGAAATAGCTATTGCCAGTCCGCGAGAGCGGACACGTGGATAAACTTCCACTAGCAAAAGCGTATAAAATACGCTATAATTTTTCTCATTATGGAAAACGCTGACAACCGAAAGGCCGCGATAAAAAAGCTGCGGACTCTTGTTTATTCGCCAAAGCAACAAGTTGAAGACTTTAGAAAAAACATAGACAAAAAATTTGCCTGCTCAATATTGCCAAATCATGTTGAATGTTCCGAGCAAAATTACGCGAACGTGCAATGCGACGTTTTGATTCCAGAAATGTATTCTTTGCACAGAATTATGATTTATGTTCACGGAGGATCTTTTGTTGGAGGATCGTGTTTGGCGTGGAGGGGCTTTTGCGCTTCTTTGGCGGCGGCGACTTCTTGCAGAATTGTTGTTCCGGAATACAGACTGGCTCCGGCGTACGCTTTTCCTGCGGCGGTTGAAGATTTGCAAAGCGTTTTTAGGAATGTCTTTACCGAAGAGCAAGTGGCTTGTTCCCTTGATTCCGTTGACGGAAAAAGCCAGGAATCCCCGGAAATAATAATCGCCGCGGACGGATCGGGCGCAAGCCAAGCCATGGCCTTGATTCTTTCATTAAAAGAGCGTTACAGGTCTTGCATAAAGCAAGTTATTTTCTTTTCGCCTTGGTTGAGCCTTTCGCCAAATTCTCCGCTTATAAAAGCTAAAAAATGCCGCGACGAGATTCTAAACGGAGACGCCTTGCGTCGAAGCGGCGACATTTACACATATTCGGGCAACTTGGAAAATCCCTTGGTTTCTCCGCTTTTTGTTACGGAAGAATCTTTGGAAAAGTTTCCGCCGCTTTTCATTCAAATGGGAGAAAAGGAAATTCTTCTTGAGGACGCAAAAAGCTTTCAAAAAATACTGACAAAAGCCGGAAATATTTGCGAGCTTGACGTTTGGCCCAATATGATGTTCATGTTCCAAATGGCCGATGAATATTTGGCGGAATCGCATTTGGCGATAGAAAAAATCGGAAAGCTTGTCACCTTCAACAAGGAAGAGGCGGATGAACAGACTTTGACCCGTTCTCCGGTTTTGGAAAGCGGAATAACCGGCGAGGCTTGAGAATTATGGAATTGCTCAGCCCTGCGGGAAACTCCCAAAAATTATATTACGCCTACGCTTACGGAGCCGACGCCGCTTATATTGGCTTGAAGAAATTTTCCTTGAGGGCAAAGGCAGACAACTTTTATGAAGACGACGTTCAAAGAGTTTGCGCCTTGAAAAAGCAATTCCCCCAAAAAAAGCTTCATTGCGCCTTGAACATTATCTTTCACAACAAAGACATTGACGCGCTTTTGGAAAGCGTTGACTATTTTAAGCAATATCCGATTGACGCCTTTATCGTTCAGGATTTGGGAATCGTTCCAATCCTTCAAAAGCATTTTCCAAACGCCGCCTTGCATCTAAGCACCCAGGCCAGTTGCGTAAATCGAGAGGCGGTTAAAATGTACCAATCGATGGGCTTTAAGCGCGTGGTTCTTGGCCGAGAAGCCGGCCTAAAGGAAATCCGCCAAATAAAAGACGCGGTTCCCGAAATGGAGCTTGAAGTTTTTGTACATGGAGCGATGTGCATCGCCTACGCCGGCCGTTGTCTTATGAGCGCTTATTTGACAAACAGAAGCGCCCAAAGCGGCCTTTGTTCCCACGCTTGCAGGTGGAACTTTGACGTTAAGGCAGACGGCCGCTTGTCCGACCAAGACGCTAAAAACCTTGCCCAAAGCGGCTTGCTTCTTTTGGAGGAACAGTCGCGGCCGGGAGAATATCTTCCAGTTTTTGAAGGAGAAAACTATACCGCGCTTTTTTCCAGCAAAGATTTGCGAATGATAGAACACTTAAAGGACTTGAAGGAAGCGGGCGTGGATTCCCTTAAAATCGAGGGCAGAATGAAAAGCCTCTATTATGTGGCCTTGGTGACTCGCGCTTACCGCAAAGCCCTTGACGCCCTTGAAGGAAAAATCAGCCAAGAAGAAGCCGCTCCCTTTGTCGAGGAATTGGAGAACGTAAGCCATCGCGAGTCTACCACCGGCTTTTACTACAACGCGGCCGACGCGAATAAAACCACAAGCGGGGCGAGCGACAGCCCTTACGATTTGGCGGCGACTATCGGTCAAAAGCTTAGCGAGGCGGAAACAAGCGAGTTGATAAAAAAAGGCGATAACTCAATTATATTGCGTCAAAGAGAACTTGATTCAATGCATCCTTCCGCAAGAGAGGCTCGCCTTAAGGATTACGAAAAGCATCCAGACAAGGCTCCGCCGGCCATGCAAGAAAGAGAAGGATGGTTTGCCTACCGCTACCAGCCGATGAATATGGTCAAGGCGGGCGACACAATAGAGTTTGTAAGTCCCGACGTAACGGCCTTGGTCAGCCAAAAAGACTCTTGGATTTTTGTTGATCCTGAAAGCGGCCTTGAGCTTTCTTGGTCGTGCGACGGACACGATTGCGTCATTTACACAAAATACGATTTGCAAGAAGGAACGA
The DNA here is from genome assembly GCA_024689365.1 of Treponema sp. GTDB lineage: Bacteria > Spirochaetota > Spirochaetia > Treponematales > Treponemataceae > Treponema_D. The sequence continues at coordinate 22,665 of JAILDQ010000308.1, forward strand.
TTGTCAGAACGAAAGACCCGGAATTCATTCCCGGTAAAATTCGAGACACGGGCCGGACAAAAAGCGAGGCGGTTTAATTTATGCTAAAAGTCCCATCTGAAAAATTGCGGCCCAAGCTCATTGCCTTGGATTTGGACGATTCTCTTTTAAATGACAAGCTTTTGATTTCTGACAGAACTGTTGAAGTTTTGCAAAAGGCCGCCGAGCGGAATGTTTATATTTCAATTTGTTCAGGAAGGTCGCCCAGCGCCATCTTGCCTTTTGTGCGCCGTTTGGATTTGGCCGGAAAGGAAGAGGGCCGTTACGCAGTCGCGTCAAACGGAACGGTTGTAGTTGACTTGCATAAGCGAGAAGAAATATATTCGGCAAAAGTCAACGGAGACGTTTTGCTGTTTGCCAAAAAAGAGGCGGACAAATTCAACATTCCTTGCCAGGTTTACAGCAGTTCAAAAGTTTACGCGGGCGTTGACAACGAATACACAAGAATGGACTCAAAGCTTACGGGCGTTCCTGCGGAAATAGTTCCCGACTTTGAAAACTTTTTGAAGCAAGGCTTTGCGAAAATGATGATTACGGGAGACCCTCAAATCTTAAAGGGCCTTCAAAAAGACTTGAGCCAAAAACTAAAGGGCAAGGCAGTTGTTCTTATAAGCAAGCCTTATTTTTTGGAAATACTTCCTCCAAATTGCGGAAAAGGCGAAGCCTTGGAATTTTTGTGCGGCCAGCTTGGCATTCAAATGAAGGATGTAATGGCTTTTGGCGACAGCATGAACGACGAGTCTATGATAGCAAAATGCGGAATGTCAGTTTCAATGGTCAACGGCTTGAAGGAAATACAAGAGCTAGCCGCGTATGTAACCCGCCTTTCAAACGACCAAGACGGAATCGCGGACTTTGTTGAACAATTCGTTTTAATTTGATATTTTATATTTGTTGCTGAAATAAATTCAGCATTTATATAAGGAAAAGAATATGGCTTACAAAATTTTTATCGACGGAAAGGAAGGCACGACAGGCCTTAAAATATACGAGCGTTTCGCCAACAGAAAAGACATCGAAATGATTTTGATTGACGAAGAAAAGAGAAAGGATCCGGCCACTCGCGCCGAATGCATCAACAGCTCTGACATAACATTTTTGTGCTTGCCTGACGTCGCCTCGATTGAAGCTGTGAGCCTTTGCTCAAATCCCGACACAAAAATTATCGACGCTTCAACCGCCCACAGAACCAATCCTGACTGGGCCTACGGATTCCCTGAATTGGGAAAAGACTTTAGGGAAAAAATTGTAAATTCAAAGCGCGTCGCAGTTCCTGGTTGCTACGCGAGCGGATTTATCAGTTTGGTTTATCCATTGGTTCAGCGCGGAATCATCGCAAAAGACTATCCTGTGACTTGCCACGCGGTTAGCGGTTACAGCGGCGCTGGAAAAAAGGCAATCGCCCAATACGAAGACCCCAACCGCAATCCAGAATTGGATTCTCCTCGCCAGTACGCTTTGACGCAAAGCCACAAGCATTTGCCAGAAATGAAAAAAATCTGCGGCTTGGAAAACGAGCCGATTTTCAATCCATACATCTGCGATTACTTTAGCGGAATGTCGGTGACGGTTCCCCTTTACGGCCGCTTGCTTTCCAAAAAGTTGACCGCCGTCCAATTGCGCGACGAGATGGCCGCGCATTATGAAGGAAGCCGTTTTGTAAAGGTGGCTCCTTTTATGGGAGAGGGCGTTTTGCCGGAAGCCTTTATTCCTGCAAACACTTTGAGCGGAACAAATAACATGCAGATTTTTGTTTACGGAAACGACGAGCGCATTTGC
>JAILDQ010000334.1 GCA_024689365.1 Treponema sp.
GACTACGTTCAGCAAGGACAAAAAATCGGCCTTGTCGGCTCTACTGGATATTCTACCGGCCCGCACTTGCATTGGACTGTTTATAAAAACGGCAAGGTTGTCGATCCGTTGACAATCATTAAACGTTAAGAGGAGAAAAAAATGGAATTGCCAAAAATGACTGCGGTTTGCGTTTGCGGCGGCTGCGGAAGAACAATTGAAAAGGATTATGTTTTTTGCCCTTGGTGCGGACGTTCCCGCGTCACCGACGAAGATTGCGAAGAAGCGATTGACGCGGCCTTTGATTGCATTGAAGAAAAACAGTTTGAAAAATATTTCAATCGCATTGAAAAAATGGAAGAAAAAATTGACGGCTTGATGAAGGACCTCAATTCCCTTGCGTTGAGCTCGGAGATGCATAAATGAATTTTAACTGTCGAATTCGGAAATTGTTTTTTTCGCTTTGCGCGGCCTTGTTTTTTTGCGGCCCGTTTTTTGCAGAAATAACTTTTTCATCGCCCAACTTGAACGACGATGACGAAGTTTTGTTTTCATTGAATCATAAAATTTCCGGTTCGACAGAATACACGACAATTTTTAAGGGAAATATAAAAGACGGCCGCGCGGAAAAATTTCCGCAAGCCCTCACTTGCTTTCCTGAACGCATGGCTGTTTTTGGCGGCGCCAAAAAATTGCTTGTGCGAAACCGCTATGGCCGAGCCGTTTACGATTTCTCTGAAAAAAAATTGTCTTGGCTTTCTCGCTCGTCTGTCATTCCAGAAAACGCGGCTTGCCCCTTGCCCGCTGAAATCAGCGCCACCGGAAAATGGTACTGCGACATTGAGCGAAAGGAAGTTTTTAAAGGCCGCCTTCAAGTTACGGAAACTTCCAGCGGCAAAAGAATCGTTTTAAACGAAAACACCCCCTTTAGTTATTCCAACGTTCCTGTAAAATGGGCGCCTGACGGAAACAATTTCCTTTACGAAAAAGACGGCGCGATTTATTACTGCAATCCCGACTTGCTTTTTAAAGGCGTTTTGATTCAAGAGGAATTTAGAAAAGTGGGCGAGGGAACGATTCACAATGTTGTTTGGAACGACACTGGAACCATCACTTACATTTCCAAAGACTTGATTTTCCAAGTTGACGTAAAAGAGCTTTGGACTTTGGGCCTTTACGGCGAGTTCATTCAAATTGGAAAAATCATCGGCCGTCTTCCCCACCAGTTTGACGGTTCGGCCGACAGATTTTGGGTAAACAAGGACGGCTCTGAATTCATCGTCATTCGCGGCGACGAAGTTGTTTCTTATTACAAACGAAAGGCAAATGAAGAAGGCGGCGCTTTTGTTCAAATCCTTTACTCGAGGTCATTTTCCGAAAGCGGAATGATTCCGTTGAAGTTTGACGCGTTTTGGACAAACATGGGCGAGGCTGTTCTTTGCGCCAAGCTTGCGAAAATCGGAAGCGGACAGCAATTCTCCGCGCTTTACACCATCAATTCAAACGGAAGAAAAACCCGCCGCGTTTTTGTAAAGGACACCCACAACGGAATTTCAATCAGTCCCGACAAAATGTTTGTCGCCATCACGACCGGCGAGAACACTTACATTTATACGGTGAAGGATTTTTCACTCTACCATCAAATCAACGGAGAGCGCGTTGTTTCTTTGGTTTGGCGCGACAACGGAAATTTGATTTTGGGCGGACTTAGAAACGTCACAAAGCTTACGTTGACTGATTATTCTTCAGAGATCCTTTTTGCTTCCAGCGCAAAAAAATCTTGGTGGAACGAAGATGGGCAAATCGTTCTTGCAAACGGCGTTGACAAAAATAAATTTGTCTTGAATGAGGCCGAAGGAAAATGGTCTTTGCAAGAGGAGCTTGATAAAAAGAACGTGATGCAAAATTCAAGGTATCGCGTTTTTTGCGGAAGCACAAGAAATTCCTTTTTTGCAAACTCTCTTTATGTAAGAACTTTGGCGGGAAAAATCACGACCCTTCCTTTGATTCCAAGAAGCGCCGCTTTGAACTCAGTGAACAACCAAGCCTCGCTTGTCTTTGACGCGGACGAAAATCCAGACGGCCTCAATTCCGTTCTTGCCGTTTGCAACAATTACGGAATCAAATGCACTTTCTTCTTTAACGGAGAATTCATCCGCCGCTATCCTGACGAAAGCAAAGAAATTGCGAAGAGCGGTCACGAATGCGCCGCCATTTTCTTTAACAACATCGACTTGACCAACAAGGCCGTTTACGGAGACACAAAGTTCATCGCAAAAGGCTTGGCAAGATTGGAAGATGAATTTTTCCAGACGACCGGCTCTGAGTTGAGCTTGTTCTGGCACGCGCCCTTTAACAAGGCTGACGAAAAAATCAAGGCTGAAGGCGCGGCCGCGGGTTACTCGTACATCGACTATGATGACCCAAGAATCATTACGATTGGCGCCGGAAAGACAAAAGTTTCGGGCGCGGTTTTGTACGAAAAGTTTGACTTGATTATAAACGAAGTGTTCGCGACAGGCGCTGACGTTGTCACAATCAGCCGCTTGCGCTAAAGGCGCGAAGAGCGGTTTTGCAAAAGCAAGTCGGCTATTGTAAGAGCGGCCATCGCTTCGACTACAGGAACGATTCTTGGGCAAAGGCAAACATCGTGCCTTCCTTGAATCTTCAATTCTGTGTTCTCAAATTTTCCCTTTTGATTCTTTACGGTTTTTTGCTCGATGAATATGCTGGGCACTGGCTTTACGGCGATTCTAAAAATTATCGTGTCGCCGTTTGACATTCCGCCCAAAACGCCGCCCGCATTGTTTGTGACAAATGAGGCTTTTGTTCCCTTTGCCGTTATTTGGTCGTTGTTTTGGCTTCCTGTCAAATCCGCGGCGGCAAAACCGGCTCCAAACTCAATTCCTTTTACGGCGCCGATGGAAAGCATTGCGGCGGCAAGGCTTGCGTCAAGCTTTTCAAAAACCGGCTCTCCCAAGCCTGCCGGCGCTCCCTTTATTTGGCATTCGATTACGCCGCCAGCAGAATCTCCTTTTGATCGCAATTCCTGAATTTTTTCTTCCATGGCTTTGGCGGCCTTTAAGTCGGCGGCGCGCAGGGGATTTTTTTCTATCGCCTTAAGGTCAATCTTTTGACAAGAAATGCCCGCCGCCCTAAGAGTGTAGGCTGTCACGCTGAATTTCTTTCCGAGCGCTTGCTCCAAAAATTGAAGGGCCACCGCTCCAGCCGCGACTCGGGCGCAAGTTTCCCTTCCGCTTGAACGGCCGCCTCCTCGATAGTCCCGGAAACCGTATTTTTCAAAATAAGAAAAATCGGCGTG
>JAILDQ010000336.1 GCA_024689365.1 Treponema sp.
AATTGTCTGGATTATCGCCCCGAATTTTTGGCAGAATGAAAGAACGACGGCGATTACGGCCGCTCCTCCGATTACCCAAACTGAATAAACTTTGGTGATGGCCATTACGCCGATGTTTTCGCCGTAAGTCGTGTTCGGCGGACCTCCCCACAAGGCGGCCCAAGCGGTGGCGACGCCGTCTCCAAGCAAGGTGCGGTGAAGTCCCGGATCCTTGTAAAAGTCTCTGCCAACAACTTTGCTTGTGCTAAGGGTGTCGCCCATGTGCTCGCAAATTGTTGAGATGGAAACAATCACAAAAGTCAAAATGGCCACAAGGTTGAATTTTGGAGTCTGCCAAAAATATTTTCCAGCTTCGTTGATTTGAAGGAAAGGAAGCGCGAACCATTTGGCATTTTGAACTGTGGTGAAATCAATCAATTTGTAGGCAGGAAAAAAGCAGCCCATAATCAAGGTAAAAAGATAGCCGCCAATCAAGCCAATCAAAATTGAAAGTGTGTTGAAAAAGCCTTTTAAGAAAATCGTCGCGAAAACCGCGATTGCAAGCGTCACGGCGGCGATGCTTAGGGCAACCAAAGAGTATTCGTTGTTCAAGAAAAAGGCTTCGTTTACGGCTGTCGGCGCAAGCGACATTCCGATTACAATGATAACCGAACCGATGACTACCGGAGGAAGCGCGACGTCAATCCATTTTTTTCCGGCAAAACGAACGATAAGGGCCACAATCGCGTAAAAAATACCTGCGAAAATCGCGCCGCCCATAGCGTAAGGAACGCCGTATTCTTTAGAAACAGCGATTAAGGCCGGTATAAAAGCGAACGACGAGCCTAAAAAAGCCGGAACCTTGGCTCCTGTAATGAAAATATACAAGAGCGTTCCGGTTCCGGCCGTAAACAATGCCGTTGATGTGCTCAAACCAGTCAAGATCGGAACCAAAATTGTGGCGCCGAACATCGCAAATACGTGCTGAAAACTTAAAGGAATCCATTTTGCAAGCGGCGGTTTGTCGCCTGGCATTAGGACGCTTGAATTGCTTTCTGCCATAAAAACTCCTTTTTTGATTGAATTATCCTAGTGTAGCGCAAAAAGAGAAAAAATGCTATATTAAAAATATGACATCCACAAAAAAAAGACATTTGCCAAACTCAGCGGCTTTTTTGCCGTTTTTTTTAGCCCTTAGTTTTATTTTGTTTTTGTTCACAAGGGCTTTAAGCATAGAAAAAGCCGCAAAGAACGCAAAGCCTTTGAGCGCCGTGGAAAAGGCGGAATTTGAGAAAAAGCTCGATTCCCTTTATCCTGAAAGAAAGGACGTCTTAAAAAAACTCCCCTACGACATCGGCAAAATTGACTTGGCCCTGAACGCGACAAGCTCAATTTTGCTTGACTCAGACTCCGGCTACATTCTTTATGAAAGAAACGCCGACAAAATAATTCCGCCCGCTTCAATGACAAAACTTTTTTTGATTGACTGCGTTTTGGAAAAAACAAGGGAAGGAAAGGCAAAATTAAGCGACATCATAGAACTTGACCAAAGGGCTTGGGCTTGCAACGCGCCGCCAAGGAGCTCCTTGATGTTTTTGGGAAAGGGGCATATCGTAAGCCTTGAAGAATTGTTGACAGGCCTAAGCGTGGCAAGCGGAAACGACGCCGCGGCGGCAATCGCCTACGCCCTTTTTGGCTCTATGGAAAACTTCATTGAAGAAGCGAACGCGCTCGCCAAAAGCTTGGGCCTTGAAAAAACCGTAATTGTTGAAGCGTCCGGCTATTCCGAAAACAATTTGACAAGCCCGAGAGAAATGGCGAAATTTTGCCGCATTTACATCGAACGATTTCCAGAGGCCTTGGAAAAATTCCATTCAATAAAAAATTTCACTTATCCAAAAGAAAGCAACCTGCCGCCCGAACAGAGAGGAAGGCCCGCGCAAGATTTTTCAAAAGGAATTCCCGAAGAAATTTGGACGCCCTTTGAATTTGAAAACACAAACAAGCTGATAGGAGTTTTTCCTGGCTGCGACGGAATCAAAACAGGCTACATTGACGAAAGCGGCTACAACTTGGCCATGACTACGAAAACCGAAGACGAGCGCTTTATTTCTGTCACGATGAACGGAAGCGGAATAACGAGCGCGGAAGGCGACGAAAACCGTTTTAAGGACGGCGCGAAATTGCACGATTGGGCAAGAAAGAATTTTGTTTTGTTTAAGGAAAGCGCTTTTGGAAAAACGGAATTCATTCTTCCCCTTTACGGCTCTGAAAAAACTTTCGCCCGCTTGCTTCCCAAAGAAGAAGGAAGCCTTCCGGTTCCAAGAAAGTCAAAAATAATCGTTCAAGCAAAAACGCCAAAATATCTTTTTGGCCAAATCGAGTTTGGAAGGGCTTACGGCTCTCTGACAATTATGGACGGCGAAAAAGTTCTTAAAGAGATTCCCTTGGTCGCGCAAGAAGAATCCAAAGCGGCAAACCAATTTATTCAAAGAAGCGACGAAATTATTTTGCGCTTAAAAGGGAAATGAATTCTTAGGCAAAGAAAAAGAAAAAATCTTGTCTGAGCCCATGTCGGGAAATTCCAATGACGAAGCCGCAAAAGAAAGGGGCTCCGAACAAGCCTCTTTTTGTCTTAAAGAAAAATCATAGTTGTACAAAAAATCGTTTTTTACAGGAAAGCCAAGCCAAGCCAAATGGCATCTAACTTGATGCCTAAAGCCCTGCGCGATTTTGCATTCAATGAAAGCCTTGTCGCCGTATTCTTTGCAAGAAATTATTTTTGTTGAATAGACTTTATCTTTTCCGATTTTTTTTAGCGCGGCGGAATTCGAGTCGGGCAAAACCGGCCTCACTTGCTTTTTTCCTTTTCCGTAGGGCCTAAAAAAAGAAGACATTTCAAAACCTGCGAGAGTCTCTTTGCTGAATGAAAGCGCCTTTGGAAAGCCTTGCGATTTTTTTGCGTTGTCAAAATCAATCGAGCAAAGCGCGCTGTAGCCCTTTATAAAGCGGTTTTGCTTTTGGCATTCGATTATAAAATCATAGAATTCTTGGCTTGCGGCAATCAACAACAAGCCTGTTGTCGCCGTGTCAATTCTGTGAAGAAGGCCGCCCTCCACTTCTTTTTTTCCGCGAACTTTTTTTATTTGCGGAAAAAAGACAGCGCATTGAGAGAAAGCGTTGTCTTGGTCCGAAAAGTCAAGCGGAGCGCTTGCAAGGCCGCCTTCTTTTGAAAGGACGATAAAAGGCTCGTCGTTTTTTGGTTCATGCAAAATTTGAATCGCGCCGCTCATTTTTCTTCCTTGGATTTTATCGCGGCCTTTATTCCTGCCGACGCGTAAGAACGGGGATGCTGGCTTTTTAAAGCCTTTATGACTCTTTTAAATCTTTGGGGAACGGCCGCTTTAAAGACTGTCATTTTTTCCTGGCCGGGAAGCTGTATCTTTAAAAGGCGCGAATGGAGCATAAGATTTTCGTTGGGAAAGTAATTGTCTTTTTTTGAATAAATTGAGTCTCCCAAAACCGGGCAGCCCAAATATTTCATGTGAACGCGAATCTGATGTGTTCTTCCCGTCAAAAGGCGAACTCGAACGAGAGAATAGTTTGAGTAAACGGAAACAACATGGTAAAGGCTCACCGCCCTTTTTCCTTGGCTGGAAGATTCAACAGCCTTAAAGCGCTTTCTGTCCGCGGGATCTCGAACTATAAAGGTGTCAACAACGCCGTCTTTTTTAGGAGGACAGCCGCGAACAATCAAAATGTATTCTTTGCAAAGCCTGTGTTTTTGAAATTGATTTTGAAGCCATTCTTCGCTTTGCCGATTTTTTGCGGTTATGATTATTCCGCTCGTGTCCTTGTCAAGGCGATGAACGATTCCAGGACGGCGGCGTTCTAATATAGTTGAAAGCTCCCCTTCTTTAATTTGCGAAAGCGCTTTCCTTCCCCAATGATGCAAGAGGGCGTTTACAAGGGTTCCTGTCCAATTTCCGGCGGCCGGATGGGTCACCATTCCCTGCTCTTTGTTCACCACAGTGACATCGTCGTTTTCAAAAATTATTTTTAGAGGAATGTCTTCCGGCTCAATGTTGTCGGGGATATTGTCTTCCCATTGAATGTCGATTTGGTCGCCAGCCCGGACTTTGCTTGAAAGCTTTGCTTTTGTTGAATTGATTAAGATTTCGTGAACGCCGCTTTTCAATTTTGAGCGGTTGAAGCCGTTTGGCAAAGACGAAATGTATTTGTCAAGTCTTTCAGTTCCCAAAAAAGATTCAGGGACTTTTGAACTAAAATACGGCACTTTCCAAATTCCCAAAAAGATATTCTTTTTTTGAACCTTCAAAAATAAACATTCTGTCTTGGTTTGAGTCAACAGGCATGACCATGACGTTTTTCAATTGCTCGGCGTTTCGCTTTTTCTTTGCGTTTTCGCGCTTTACAATATTTACGATTAAGTCTGTGATTCCGATTCCAACGCTAATGGCCGCGGAGGTTAGCAAGATTCCTTTTATTTCGTTGAATGAATAGCCTTCTCCGCTTGACGAAAATGGATTTCTAAAATAAGAGCTGTCTCCATTGTGAATCGCATACATTCCTAAAGAATAAGTCAGCGAAACCGCAAGTGTCGTAAAGGGCCAAGAGCCAAGCGTTATTATTTCTCCGCGCCTGACGTCTTTAATCCATTGAGGCATTGTTTTTTCGTTGTAAGGTTCCGCGTCGGAAATGGTCAAGTCATCCGCGAACGAAGAGAAAGTGAAAATTGTCAAAAACGCGAAAAACGCGGACCAAAACTTTTTCAATTTTTTCCCTTTGAATAATCCCTTTGTCCAAAAATGGCGGTTCCAATCCTTACCATCGTAGAGCCTTCTTGTATCGCAATTTGCCAATCGCCGGACATCCCCATAGAAAGCTCCGACAAATCAAATTGTTTGAATTTTCCTTGGCATTCGTCGCGCAAAGACTTTAGCTTTTTGAACGAAGAGCGAACCAAATCTTGGTCGTCTGAAAAAGGCGCCATTGTCATAAAGCCTTTTGGCTCTATGTGCGGATAATCGCCTTGCGCTTTTTTTTGCAGCGCTTGGAAAATCAATTCCTTGTCAACAAAACCTGACTTTGAATCCTCGCCTGTGTGGTATTCAAAAAGAACTTGGATATTTTTATCAAGCTTGGCGGCCTGTTTTTCTATTTCATCGAGCAATTCGATTCTGTCAACTGAATCAATCGCGTCGGCGATTCTAACGGCTTCCTTTGCCTTGTTGCGCTGGAGCTGGCCGATAATCCTAAGCTTTACGTTTGGATAAGATTTTTTTATCAAGTCGAATTTTTGCGCCGCTTCTTGAACGCGATTTTCGCCAAAAATATTTTGTCCCGCTTTTACGGCTTCTTCAATTTCTTCAACAGAGTGGAATTTGCTCACGGCCACAAGCTGAACATTTTGCGGCAATTGATTTTTTATTTTTATTAAATTATCTTTTATTGACATAATTACATTATAAAAAAATTGACCGCGTCTGACAAGAGGAGCATTTCCTTGGCGGTCAAGGCTTCCGCCCTAACCTGCTCGCTTATGCCCGCTTTTTTTAGAACCTCTTCCGCGCTCACATCCTTTGAGCCCTTGTAGGCGGACAAAAATTTTGACAAATTGTTTTTCACAGTTTTTCGGCGGCTTGAAAAAAGAGCCCTTTGCATTTTTACAAAAAGCTGGGGATTTTGGCATATGGGAAAATCTTCTTTTTTTGTGAACAAAACCGCTCGCGACTCAACGTTTGGCCGAGGCCAAAAATTAGCCCTTCCCAAGTCGCAAATTGTTTTTACGTCGTAAGCCCACTGGCACAAAACAGAAAAGCTTGAATAGTCCGCGCTAGATTCTTTTGCCGCCATTCTTTGAGCGACTTCCTTTTGAACTGTAAAAGCGCATTTTTCAAAGCGAACTCCGCTTTCAATCGTATCGGCAATCAAGGCGGCCGCGATGTTGTACGGAAGGTTTCCAAAAAAATATTTTGGCAAAGGATTGTCCTTTTTGTATTCCTTCCAAGTTTTTAAAACGTCGCCTTGAACCAAATTAAAATTTGACGCTTGGCTTTCCTCGGAAAAGAATTCTTTTAGGCAAGAGGCAAAGCCTCGGTCGATTTCAAAAACAGTGACATTGGCGCCTAAATCCAACAATTCCTTTGTCATAGAGCCAAGGCCAGGCCCGACTTCCCAAACGGAATCTCCCTTTTGTATTTGAAGCGCGGCGGCAATCTTTTTTCGGGCGTCTTGATTTATGAGAAAATTTTGCCCGAATTTTTTTTGCATGGCCATTCCCCTTTGTTCAAGGAAAGCGTTTAATTCTGCGGGGGAATTGTAGTCAGGAATATTTTGCATTCAAAAAGTATAGCGCTTCTCAAATTTTTAGGCAAGGAATATTGGCGAAAAAGAAAACCGACTCTTTTATAAAATCGTAAAAGAAAGCCATCGCGCCGCCGCAAAGCGGAGCCATAAAGGGCAAGGCCAAAGAAATCAAGACGAAGAAAATTCCTGAGTAAACAAAAATCGTGATGAAGGGCGAAACCACGGCGCTGGAAAGAATTCCTCCCGGAGCGCAGGCTCCAAAAACTTTTAGGCTTAAAGGCATAGTAATAATTTGGGCGCCGGTTGACGCTCCCAAGGAATCTCCGGCCGACCTGGGAATCAGGCTTGTAAGATTTTTCGAGGCAATTTCGTTGAACAAAAGAATCCCAAGCAAGGCGCCGTATGAAAGTTGAAAGGAAAGCTCAAAAGCGTCGTTTGGAAAAAAGGAAATGTGAATGGCAAAGGCAAGAGCAAGCGCGTTCAAGGAACTGCCTGTCTTTATTTTTAAGAAGGCCGAAATCAAAGCTATTAAAGAACAAAGCAAGGCCCTAAAAAGCGAGGGCGATTTTCCGGCAAACCAAACAAAAAGGATTATGGCAAAAAGTTCCAAAGCTTGGGCGATTTTTTTTCCGACGGATTTTTTTCCAAGTGAAAAAGCCAAGCCGCCTATCAATGAAAGGTGCATTCCGCTCAAGGCCAAGACATGGCTCAAGCCGGCTTGCCTAAACGCGTTCGCCACTTCATTTTCCAAGTAGGACCTTGACCCTGAAAGCAAGGCCAACAATAGGCCGCCCGCCCCTCCCCAAGCGAACATAAGGCGGGTAAAATGAAGGCGGCATAAGGCCCTCGTTTTTTGAACGGAGCCAACAATTCCTTTTTTAAAATGGCAAGATTTTATTGAAAGGCATTTAAATGAATCGCCCTCTTTTTCTTTTGTCGAAAAAAAGGGCTTTGCGTCAAGGGAAAGAACCGCGCCCTTGTCGAGCAAAAAGTTTGTCTTTTTTCCTCTCCAGGCTGAGTAAAGTTTTCCGGGTTGGTAAATTTGGTAAAGATCCAAGGGAACAAAAAGTTCCGCCCGCCCATCCGCTTTGGCCACAAGGCCGTTCTTGTCGGAAACTTGCGTCAACAGGAGCCTTATCTTGCAGGCTTTCATGCCGCCTTGCATGACTGTTGGATTTCCAATCGCCTGGCCTTCAATCGAAACGACGTCTTTTAGAGGAATCAAGGAGGAATAAAAATCTTGGTCAGGAATTTTTACAAGACCGCTGTATAAAAAGATTGCCAGTAGAAGCGACGGAAAAAGGAGAAAATTATTCCTAAAAAAATTTACCATTTAAGTCTCGTAAGAGCGTTACGAGCCGCCGCGGCAACCTCCTCTGGATAATCTTTTACATAAGTTACATAAAGCAAACAGTCAAACGAGGATTTGTCGCCGAGATTGGCCAACGCGTTTATTACGGCAAGGACAACAGCCTTGTCTGGAGCGTTCCCCGCTTCCTGAGCCTTGTTCATTTGGTCCAAATATTCAGAAAATGGCAAAACCGCCGAGCGCGAGGCCAAAACCTCAACGCAAGAAATGGCCTTTGTCCATTGTTCCGTAGTCAAAAATTTTCCGTTATAGGCCACTTTAGCGACGTTAAAATAATCCTTTGCCAAAGCGCTGGCCCTAGTCCACTTGTTGTCCGCCAAAACGCGGGCGGATTCCAACTGGAAAACCGCAAGGTCTTGAGAATTGGAAGAAGTTCCTGATAATATCATTGACCTGTTTAGCGCTTTTTCCGCGATTTCCGACCTTAAAGCCGGAGAAATTTTGTCATTTTGAATGAAAATTTTAGAAAGTAGTTTTAATTCAACTAAATCCGCCTTGTCAACCACATCGCATATTTCGTTGAGCGATTTGTCGGCGATTTTTGTCAAAGATTCAATCGTCAAAGGATGCAATTCCGACCAGAGGTTTTGTTGAATGATTGAATGCAAAACGCTGAAGGACGAACCGTTTCCAATAACGCCCAAAGCGGAAATTGATTTTTTAACGCTCTCGTCAGCCGCGCCGCCGGAAGCGATTTTTTGCGTCAAATATCCATTTACAAAAGCGGTCCAATCGCTGTAGGCTTCCTGCTCGTACAGGGCGGCAATTTTTTCCAAAACGCTGACCCTGACGTTCATGTCGTCAATGCCGTAAAAAACGTCTGAAAAATCTTGAAGAACGCTTTTTTTGTCTTTCTTGTATTCCTCACTAGGATAAGAAAGAATTCCAGCCACGGCAAGGCCGGCCAAATCTCGGTCGCCCTTTAAAAGCAAGGCGTTCTCCACAACAAAGTCAACGGCCTTTTTTGCCAAGGCGCCGTCTCCGGAACTTTTTACGGCTGAAATTTTATCTGAAATGTTTCCCTTGACAAACTTTATTTGAGCTTGCGAGGACAAGGAATTTTCTTGCGCGAACAAAAGGCCAAATGCAAAAACAAAAGCCGAACAAAGCAAAATCTTTTTCATCCATTTCTCCTGCAAAAAATATTGCGTTTATAAAACAAAATCCCAATTCCTAATTATTGGCAAGCGGATCATCGGGCTTTTCGCTTGCAAGAAAATCCGGATCGATGGCGGTCGGAATTTCAACTTCATAAACTTTTTCATCAGCGGGCGCCTGAGCGTTGTTTTCTTCAGACGAAGCCCCACCCGCGGGGTCGTTTTTATCCTCAGCCTTCACTTCATTCTCAAGCTGACTCAAAGCGACTTCCGCGTTCTTTTGGTCCTCGGGCAAAATTTTATAGACAAAGGACAAAATCGCGTTTCGCATCGAAGGCTCGATGTGAATGCATTCCATATGAAGGCGGCTTTGCTTGTTGGCGGCGTTGTATTCAACAGAACGAACAAGGCCGTACATCAAAATCAAAGTGTTTTCAAGCTCAAACTGAAGCTTTATCTGAATGTTGTTGACGCCCTTGCCGCCGATTCGAATCATCGCGCCGTCAGAGCTTATGTCTTCCAAAATGCATTTAAATCCTGGCGCGGTTTCAACCTGGGAATAATCGGTTACTGTTTCTTTTATGATGTAAAGCTGCGCGTTTATATGGCATTCAGATCTTATTGACTTGCGTTTTTGAGCCCGGAACAAATTGTCCGAGTGGGCCAAATACAAAACGTTTTGCCCCCAAAAAACTCCGCTTGTCAAAACTTTTGTGTCAAATACATAGCCCGCGTCTCCCTTTCTCCAAAGGTAAACGCTGACATCTTTGTCCTTCCATTCCTCTGGCGGAATCTTGATTCTTCCGTCTTGAATCGGAACGGTAATCACAAGGTCTCGGGAATTGTTTAGAATTTTTGACGCGAAGATTCCGCTTCCCTTTAAAATCAACCTAAGCTTTTGGCCGTTTGAAAGAGCCTTGCTTGACTCAAGGCCCCTTTTGTTTTCGGAAGCCAATTCAATCTTTGTCCTGAACTTGTAAAGCTTTGCCAAAAAATCTTGAGTTTGCGGAGCGTTTTCAGTTCCTTCGCGGCGGGAAGTTTCTATTAAATTGGTAATGCAACGCGTCAGAGCGTTTGTGGAAACGAAAAGCGCCTCAGGCTCTTCAAGCTCAACAACTTTGGCGAGCTTCCACAAAATTGAGATTTCGTTCAAATTGAATTTTTGGTCCAAGCCGGACGTATAAAAATTTATCTTTGGCGAAAATACTTTTAAAAGCCAAATCACAAAGAGTAAAAATAAAATTCCCAAAGCAAGAATTAGTATAGCCAAAATCGCCTCAAAACATTATAATAATTCTATCTGCATTAATTTAAAAAAATTAAAATGCAAGCAGTTACATTATATGACAAAAATACTTTTTTATCTACAGTTTTTTGCAATATTGCTGATTTTTGTTTTTCCTCCGATTTTTGTCAAAAACGCCCCTTCCGAAGGCCTTGATTTTGGAAAATTCAACATTTTCGCCTTGCTGAGCTTTTTTCTTGGCCTTGTGATCTTGCTTCAAAAAAAGGCGAATGAAAAGGCAAAGGGCTTAGGCGGCGAAAAAAAAGACTTTTTGGCCTTTGCCATATATTCAAGCAAGTTTTGGATTGCCTTTGGAAGCCTACTTTTATGCGGAATCATTTTCAACTTGATCCAAGAAGCCTTTTGGAAAACAAAGGCCTTTTCTGTCATAATGCCCCAAAACGTCCTTGGCTTTTTCTTTTGCGCCGCGACCCTTTTTTTCAGCGCCTTTTACGAGGAATGCCTTTACCGCCATTACCTTCAATTCAGCTTAAAAAAGATTTTATTTGAGGATTGTCCCTTTTTCTCATCGACAGAAATCAAGCAAAAAGGCTTCAACAAAGAAAAAATCGCAATAGCTCTTGTGGAAATCGCCTGCGCCTCTCTTTTTGCCTTCGCGCATCGTTGGCAAGGGCCTTTTGCGGTGGCCAACGCTTTTGCGGGAGCCGCGATACTTCGCCTTTGCGCCATAAAGTCAAAAAGCTTGGGACCGGGAATCGCCGCCCACTTTTTGTACAACTGCGCCGCTTTAGCCTTTTCCTTGGCCTAAAAGTCAGTATTCCTCGTCTAAAAGTCTTTGCAAAGTCCAGCGGCTTACAATCGAAAGAAGGTTGATTTTTTTTAGGGCGTCTTTTTCTTCTTGGCTTCTTTGGGCGGCCGGCTGGGCAAAAAAAGCGCAATAATAATCGTCTGAAGAATCATTTCTTGGAATAAAGAGGGCCTTGTAAATGTTTCCGTCTTTTGCGTCGTAAACTTTTTCCAAAGCCTTTGACCAATCCAAGCCTTTTGCATAGGCGACTCTTCCCCGCCGGTACTTTAGGTCAGCGCCGACAATCTCTTTTGGAAAAATCTCGGGCGACGCCCAAAAATCCACGTTTACGTTAAGATAAGGCTCAAAGGGGCTTGAAGGCGCCGCGAAGATTTTTTCTTGATTTTGGACGCAAAAGAAAATTCTATGGCGGGAATCCAAGCTTCCAAAAGTTATGGCGGAAACGACTGAGTCATTTTGGCTTAGCCTTAAAGTAAAAGAGTCTTCCTTTGCCAAGCCGTATTTTTGAAGATTTTTATTTCCGCTCGACATTTCATAAAAGCTTGTGATTCCGCTTAAATTAAAAAGCAATTTTTGAACCAATTCATTTTGGCAAGAAAAATACAATTTGTCTTTTCCTTCAATTTCTGTTTCGCCAAGCCAAAAGGAGCCAGTTTTTTTTAACAAAAGCTTTTGCGAATTTCGCTGAATCAATTCAATTTCATCAACTTTGTATTTTGGATTTAACAAGGCGCTTTTAAATTCCTTTTCCTTTTTGGGCGCGGAAAGAAAAAAAATCAAGGCAAGCAAAGCCAATAGAAGCTGCAATTTGCATTTTTTTATTTTAAAGACAATCTCTCGATTCATTTTAAAAGTTCCTTGTCTTTTTTTTCAAAAGACTTTCTTCTTGAAAAATAAATAAATGCAAAAATGCAAAGCGCAAGCGGAACAAAAATAAAATTCACCGCAAGCGAAATGTTCTTCGCGGAATTCCATTCAATGGCGTCTGAAATTTTCCACAAGGAATAATCCGCGGCTCCCTTGTTCTTCAAGGCGGCCAAATCGTCTTCGCCGGCAAGGCGCAAAAGGCTGACGGTCAAATAATTCAAGTTTCTAAAATCGCCAGTCTCTCCGCCGCTCAAAGACAAAAGCAAGTCGTTCACGAACAAGTCTCCGCTTAAAAGAAAAATCTTTGAGTCAAGGCTTTTTGCAGCCAAAACGCTTTGGCCTCTTTTTACAAGGGGATCGTCAATCGCGCTTTTTGGAACCGTAAATGGATTTGTGTCAAAAAGCAATTCTGGATTTTTTTTGTCTGGCAAAAATCTCCATGAAGCCGGGCTTGAAAAAAGCGCGGGCCTCGCCTTTGATTCGTCGATGGACAAGGGGCTTGCCCAAAACAAGGCCGCGCCGTAAGGGCAGTCTTCTTGAGGAAGAAGGTTTAGCCAAAGGGGATAATTTATCGACTTGTTTTGCCTTTCTTGACTGTTGTCGTCCGCCGAATAAAAGCTTGCCCTTACGCAAGAAAGGTCGGCCGCAAGCGAATCGGAAAAAGCAAGGCCCCTCTTTTCCAAAAGCGGCAAAAGAAAATCCCTTTTGTTTTTTGAAAGCGACCAATCGCCGTCAACGTTTACAGAATAAGGGCTTGTCATTGCATAAAGAGAGCCGCCTTCTTGTAAAAAATTTTCCAATGCGGCCGCCTGCTCTTGATTCAGGTTTTTGCTTCCGATTAAAAGCAGAGGAAAATTTTTGTCCAAGTCCGTTAAGGTCAAGTCATTCGCTGTCAAAGGAATTGTTTCAAAGCCTTCCAAGTTCAGCCAATCAAGGGCGCTCTTGTAGTCTTTTTGCAAATTCATTCCGTTGGCGCAAAGCAAGTAAACTTTTCTGCTTTTTTGTTCAAGCAAATAATCGAGCCTGAGATTCAAGTCGTACTCAAGTGAAAAGGTAGAAAAGGCCGCGGGCAAAAAAAGGCTTTTGTACATGCATTCAATAATAACGACGGAATACGCGTTCACATATTCAAGGGAATTGTTCTTTTGCTTTTGAAGCTGCAAGGGTTGAACGGAAAGGTCTTTCAAGATTTTTTGCGATGAAGGCGTGTCGGCGCTCAATTCCGTGTAAATTAAATTTGGACAAGAATAAGAAAGGGAGCGCAAAAAATCGCCGATGTCGCGCGTTTGCGGATAAAGTTTTGTCAACTCTGACGAACGATAGTAAGTGACCCTGACCTTTTCGTCAAAGGACGAAATTAAATTTTTTGTTCTTGCGGAAGGCGTGTAGTTTTTGTTCGCGCTGAAATCAAAGCGTTTGTAAAGGCGGCTTGAGTCCAACGAAAGAAAAAGCGCGATTGAAATCAAGGTCAATGTGTTTAAAAGCCTTTTTTTTGAAAAATATTTTTTCCCCTTTCTGCTTTCGACAACAAAAACGCTCGCCATTAAAAAAACAAGGGCCCAAATCGCAAAGGCGCAAAAATCCCTTGTGTCAAGAATTCCCTTGCTGGCGGAATCAAATCTCCAAGCGAAGCTTATAGAACGAATCGCGACCGAAAGGAAATCCGGAAGCGCAATGACAGTCAAAAGATTGTGCATCGAGTTTACAAGGGTCAAGGCTAAAAACGAAAGCGCGAAATAAGCGGCCCTGTTGGAAAAAAAAGTCGACAAAAAAAGACAAAAGGAAGTCGCGGCCGCCGCAAAAAACAAAAGGCCCGCGTATCCAGTGAAAAGAGCGCCAAGGTCAAGGCTTCCAAAAAGGCAAACGCAAAGGGGAACAAAAATTGTTGGAAGCAAATAGAGCGCGAACAACAACAAAGAGGCGAAAAGCCTGGCGGCGAATTTTTGACCTTCGCTAAAAGGAAGGCTTTGGTCAAAGGCCCGCGACTTTGCGTTCATCGCGAAGGTCGGAATGAAGGCAGACAAAATGTAAGGCATCGCCAAAAAGAAAGGCGACATTGAAGAGCTTCCCAGCCCTTGGACAAAAAATCTCGTTCCAAAGAAAAAGGCCGCGGCCGAAAAAAGCGAAAAAAGAATTCCTAAAATCCAATAAAAGGGATTCACCGCAAAAGAATGGAATTCCTTGCGAAAAAGTTTTTGAAAAGAAGCCTTGGGCTTTTTTGACAAAAGGCCTTTGTCTTCCCCGCAAAAATCGTCCGTCTTTTCTTCATTGCTTTCAAGGCCCAAATCGTTTGAGGCCGCGCCTGCGAAGAACAAGTAAGCGTCTTCCAAAGTCTCTTTTGAGCTTTTTTTTAAAAGTTCCTCCACACTGCCCTTTTGGACAATCGCGCCGTTTTTTACAATGTATATCTCGTCGGCAAGGCTTTGAGCCTCTTGAATTATATGGGTTGAAAAAACAATGGCGCGGCCTTTTTTTAGGCTTTGAATCAAGTCGCGGCTCTCGCGAATTTGTTCAGGGTCAAGGCCGGAAGATGGTTCGTCCAAAATTATGATTTGCGGATCCGCCACAAGGGCTTGCGCGAAATTCACGCGCTGCTTGTAGCCGTGGCTCAACGAAGCTATTTTTTGAC
>JAILDQ010000035.1 GCA_024689365.1 Treponema sp.
GCAGGGCAGAAGCCTTTATTGCTTGGGAGAATTTGACAAGGCGGTTTTGGCCTTGAGCGATTTTTGCCACCAAAATCCCGACAGCCCTATGTACGCCTCGGCTCTTTTTTGGATTGCCGAATGCTTTTACGCCGGCTACAATTTTGAGCAAGCCCGACCCCTTTACGAAAGAATCATAGACGAGTTTCCAAAGGACGCTAAGGCGCTTGAAGCCAAATACCGCTTGGACGCTATAAACCAGCGCCTGCGCGAGGAAAAGCTTTTGTGTCTCTTGCAGCAAACAGGCGAAAGCTATCTTTCTTCAAAAGAAAATTACGAAAAGGCCTTGCGCCGCTACGAGCTTGAGAACGCGATGGGAATCGCTCCCGCTTCTGAATCTCCTGCTGTAGAAATCGATCCGGGCGAAGGAGAACCAGCCCCCGCAGTTGAAGCCGCCGCTCCTGTTGAAAAGGAGGAGACAAAGGCCAGGCCGCAAACTGTTGAGCTCAGCTCGCAAAACGCTTCCGACTATAACTTCATCGACGCTTTGACAAAGCTTAAAAAATCGGCTGCCGAAGCCCAGGGCCTTCTTGACGAAGAGGAGGCCGCTCAATGAAAAAAATAATTTTGCTTTTTGTTTTGGCGGCCTTTGTCGCAAGTCAAAGCGCCTTTGCGAAAAAGAAAAAAGTCGATTACGATTCTGAAGTTCAACAGAGCGAAAAAGAAGAGCGCGAGAAAAGCGAAAAAAAATCCGCGGCCAAAGAAAGAAAGATTTATCGTTTTGGAAACGACTATGCCGTTCAAAAGGGCTTGGTCCGAATGGAGACCGTGCGCGAAAGCGGGGCCGTTCTTTTTTACGTCGTGAACGGAAAGAAGGTTTATCCCGCCGTCGAGACAAGCGGCTACGGCCAGTCAAACTACATTTCCTTTTACCTAGGCGGAAAGGAATACCGCTTGAATAAAAAGGGAATCGTTTCTTATCATTACGATATTGACGACAACTCGATAACGGAAACCTTCACCGTAAAAGGCGTGGCCGAGTTGATTGCCAAATACGAAATTTCAAAAATGGACCCAAAGGACGAAAAGGAAAATTCCATCTTGATAAAATATTCCTTCAAGAACTTGACTGGAAAAACCCGCGTCTTTGTGTTGAAGTCCGTTTACAATCTTTGCCTTGGCGAAAACAGAAAGGCCCATTATTCCACGGCCCTCAAAAGCGACATCGGCGGAGAGTACATAGCCTTTCCGTCAAAAGACGAAAGCTGGGTGATTTCAAGCGACAGCCAAAACGCGGTTGAGGTGATTCTCTTTGGAAAGGGCGTTACTCCTGCGAAAAAAGCCGTCTTGGCCAACAAGGACGTTATAGAAATGTCCAATCCTTCAACGTCCTTCACTCCCGGAAATTCATTCGATTCCATCATGTCCTACAACAACTCGTCCTTGGCCTTGTATTGGGATGCGGTTGAATTGGACGACCAGGAAAGCGTGGACTATTCTTACAGAATAAATTTCTCTGTGAGCGATTTCCAAAATTCAGGAAAGGGCTTGCCTCTTGTCGCTGAAAAAGCTGAGCCTGAAAACGACGTGGAAGAAGACGCCGAAAAAAAAGACGAGCTTCCTTCTGACCAGCTTAAAGGCGAGATTGACTACATCGACCCCTCAAAGTTGAACGAGGAATACGTTCAGCAATTGATAAACCACATAAACTCTCTTGAACAAAGCGACCCCAGCTTGAACCGAATGAAGATTCAGCAGCTTCAAACTGAAGTTGACGAAGTCCTTCAAGTTCTGAGGAGCCACAAGTGAAAAGCGCCATAGACCAGGCTCTCTATTTGATGAACTGCCGCGACTTTGCGGCGGCCATTCAAGTCTTGAACGAAAAGCGCCAAGTGTACGAGGAAAGCTTTGACTACCACTACACTTTGGGCCTGGCCTTTTTGTACGCAGGAGACACGGGAAGCGCCGCGCAAAGCTTTGAAGCCGCCCGCAAAATTAAAATCAATAACACGAATCTTTTGCAGGCTCAAGCCGCGATTTATTTGAGGCGTGGCGACACTGAGCGGGCGGTGCAATATTACCTTGACATCTTGGACTTGGATCCGCAAAACAAGGGCGCCAAAAAAGCCTTGGAATTTGTAAGGACCCACGGAGACTTCGAGGAAATTTGCCGCTGGGTTGACAGCGGAAAAATCGAGCTTTACTATCCGCCCTTGGGCCCCAATCCAAAAAAAATCAAGGCGATGCTTTTGACCCTTTTTGTCGGAGCCTTGTGCGGAGCGCTTGCGGTTCGTTTTTGGCCCAAGGATTTTTCAAAGAGCTCCCGCGCCGATTTGTCTTCGCTGGTTCTTTCGGTTGACGACAGCGTAAACGCTCGCGGCGTAAAAAAATCCTACAATCAAGCCTTGGAATATTTTGACCAAAAAAGGGACAACGCGGCCCAAAGGGAAGTGAACAAGGTCTTGAATTCAAAAGCCTCCGCCGGCCTAAAGCAAAAGGCCAGAACCCTTATGTCATATTTTGAAGCGCCCGGCTTTGACACCTTGAAAGACAATTTCTCATACCAAGAAGTCGCCGCCCAAAGCGCCCTCTACTTGGACTGTTGGGTTGACTGGTCAGGCCGCGTCTCAAACTTGGTTCAAGGCGAAAAATCCCTTTCGTTTGACTTGCTCGTAGGCTACGAAGACCTCAAGGATCTGGAAGGCATCGTTCGCGTGGACTTTGACTTTATCCCCGACCGCGACGTAGACCCCGAAAAGCCCGTCCGCGTTCTAGGCAAAGTAGACGTCGACGGCAGCAAAATCATCCTCAAAGGCCGCTCCATTTACCAAAGCGTAAAAGATTTTTAAAAATTAATCCCATAATAAATCGCTCTCGGGAGAATCGAACGGCCTTACTCGCGGTTGCTGCTTTTGTGGCTTAACAGCAAGCTCAACGCGCAAAGCGAGCGGCCGTTCGCCTTCTCCCTACGCGATTTTTTATGCCACAATTTTAAAATTTTTTACACAGAAAAAAAACATAACCCGCTCCCAGTCGAATCGAACGGCCTTTCTCGCGACAGAGGCTGTTGTGTAAGATGTACATATACTTCAATTTCGCTCCGCGAAATTGGCAGCCTCTGAGCGAGCGGCCGTCCGCCTTCTCCTTCGCGCGGGTTTTAATTTTATGTAGTTGCGGAAAATCTTTTACGGGAAAAAACGAAATCGCTCTCGGGAGAATCGAACGGCTTTTCTCGCGGTTGCGCGCCACCTTCGTTCCGAGTAGAAAGAATAAAAACGCTTCCGCCGAGGCTGGCCTTAAAATCTTGGGACGCAAATTTTTATCGATGAAAAAGTTTTCAAGCGGGGCTTTCAAACTTTTTCTTTATGGCATTCGGCAAAATTGGCGAACAAGTTTTAAGTCCCGCCTTGGCTCGCGCGTTTTTTTGTTTTGCCTTAAACGGTGGGCGCCGCTTTCGTTTCTGGTAGAAGGAATAAAAACGCGCGAGGGAGAGGCGGGCTTGACGGCAACTCTCCTTTTGCGCCTGCCGCGGCAAGCGGCAGACGCAAAAGGAGAGTTGCGCCGATATCAAGCGGTGCCGACAAGACCGCATCGACTGGGAGCGTTTTTTTTGTTTTTTTTTACACTTCCGTATTTTTGTACCGCTCTTTTGCGCTTTTCCCTTGAAAAATCTTCATTTTTCTTTTAAAATGACGTAAATTCTTCATAAAAATTTATACCTTATGGGTGGAGGTCATATAGTATGGCAGAAAAGAAAGAGGCGGCCGCGGGCAACGAAAAGCTTCAGGCTTTGGAAGCGGCGCGCTTGCAAATTGAAAAGCAGTTTGGCCAAGGCTCGCTGATGAAGTTGGGGACGCAAGCGGACACTGCTAAAATCGACGTGATTCCTTCCGGCTCGATTTTGCTAGACGAAGCTTTGGGAATCGGAGGCTATCCGAGAGGCCGCGTAATAGAAATGTACGGCCCTGAAAGTTCTGGAAAGACAACGCTCGCCCTTCACGCGGTCGCCGAGTCGCAAAAGCTTGGCGGCATCGCGGCTTTTATCGACGCGGAGCACGCGCTTGATCCTGTTTACGCTAAGAATCTTGGCGTTAACATCGACGAGCTTTGGGTCAGCCAGCCGGACACAGGCGAGCAGGCTTTGGAAATCTGCGAAAACTTGGTAAGAAGCGGCGCGGTTGACATTATCGTAATCGACTCTGTCGCGGCCCTCACTCCCCAAAAGGAAATCGAAGGCGAGATGGGCGACAGCGTCATGGGCTTGCAGGCCCGATTGATGAGCCAAGCCTTGCGAAAGCTCACAGCGATTGTCGGAAAGAGCAAGTGCACCGTAATCTTCATCAACCAAATCCGAATGAAAATCGGAATCATGTTCGGAAACCCGGAGACCACCACCGGCGGAAACGCCCTTAAATTTTATTCCAGCGTCCGCTTGGAAATCCGCCGCATAGAAACGATTGACGGAAAGGGCGACGAGGACGCAATCGGAAACCGCGTTCGCGTAAAGGTTGTCAAGAACAAGGTCGCCCCTCCGTTCCGCAAGGTTGAGTTGGACATCTACTTTGGAAAGGGAATCTCAAGCGCGGCCAGCTTGCTCGACAGCGCTGTTAAGCACGGCCTCATCGACAAGCGCGGCGCTTGGTACACTCGCGGCGACGAAAAAGTTGGACAGGGAAAAGAGAACGCCGTCAACTTCATCGAAAGCAATCCTGACTACAAGATGCAGTTGGAAAAAGACTTGCGCGCCCAGATTTTCCCGGGACAAGTTTTGCGAAATAAAGAAGGCGAGGTTGTGACGGAAGATCAAATCCGCGCCTACGAAAAAGCCATGAGAGAGAAGGGAGTTGGAACAGGCTCTCTTCCGACGGACGCGACTCCTCCAGAGGCTGAGGCTCCAAAAGCCGCCGCCAAGGAAGCCGCTCCCGCAAAGGCTCCGGCCGCCAAG
>JAILDQ010000093.1 GCA_024689365.1 Treponema sp.
AAGGCGCTTGCAAGCTTCCTCAACGTCGGCGCGATGGCCAAAGGCGCTGATTCTTACAAAGCTTTCTCCGGCAGGTCCAAAGCCTGAGCCAGGAGTTGTGACAACGTTGCATTCCTTTAGAATTCTGTCAAAGATGTCCCAGCTTTTTTTGCCGGGGAATTGAAGCCACAAGTAAGGCGAGTTTCCTGTCCAAAAAACCTTGACTTCCGCTTCCTTAAAATTGCTTCCTTCCACAGTCTGCTTGATTATGCGGGCGTTCTCCAAATAGTAGTCGATGACAGACTTCATTTCCTTAAGGCCTTCCTCTCCGCAAGCGGCAAGGGCGCCGGCCTGCGCGACGTTCGAGGCTCCGTTAAAGAGAGTCGTCATAACGCGGTTCCAGTCCTTGTTGACGGAAGTTCCGTCCTCAAAAAGCAATTCGTTTGGAACGACGCTCCAACCGCAGCGAACTCCCGTAAAGCCGGCCGGCTTTGAGAAGGAGTTGATTTCTATCGCGCATTTTCTGGCGCCGGGAATTTCGTAAATTGTTTTTGGCAATTCAGGATCGCGGATGAACTCGCGGTAGGCGGCGTCAAAAATAATCACGCAGCCGTTCTTAATCGCAAAGTCAACCAAGCGACCCAATTCCTCTTTTGTGGAAACAGCGCCTGTTGGATTGTTCGGCGAGCAAAAGTAAATCAAAGTGTTGGGCTTAACCGCGCTCAAGTCCGGGAAAAAGTTGTTCTCTGGATTGCAAGGAAGGTATGTGACTCCTTCGTAGCCAGAGCCGTTGTTGGCGCCGGCCGCTCCTACGATTACAGAGCCGTCAACGTAAACCGGATAGCTGGGGTCCTGAACCGCGATCGGAGTGTCTCTTCCAAAAAGGGTTTGGATTCTGGCGATGTCGCACTTGGCTCCGTCCGAGATGAAAACTTCGCTTGAGTCGGCCATTCCTGGATAAAAAACATTCGCGATTTTTTCGCGCAAGGCCGTGTTGCCCTGCTCGTCTCCATAGCCTGAATAGCCTGCGGCCGTTCCCAAGCCAAGGGCGTAGTCGCTCATCGCTTTGGCGATATGGGGCGTCAAAGGCTCGGTTGTGTTTCCGATTCCCAAACTGATGATTTTAGCAGCCGGATTCTGCGACTGATATTCCTTTCTGCGCCTGGCCACTTCTGGAAAAAGATAGCCCGCGGTCAAATTGGCAAAGCCTGGATTTCTTTTAATCATAACGGGGACAGTTTAATAAAAAAATCAAAAATTAGCAATAACTAAAAGATTTTACAAAAAAATAACAAAAAATTAGTTGAAATTATCATTAATTTGCGTTATAAATCATTCAAGTAAGCGCATGGTAACCGCGCGGCATTCAATAAAGCGCGCGATATGTTAAGGTTTGCAAGGAGAATTATCCTTAATTTAGAATGCGGAAAAACCGATACTTTAGGTGGAGAGGAAAAAGTTATGGAGAGAAAAACTATAATGGAAACAAAAAACGTATTGCTTTCTATGGATGACGATTATTTTTCAGGCTGCATGGACGAGCTTGAAGATTCGTTTGACAACGGCTGGTCTTTGGTTGACCGCGAATACGACGAATGCACAAACACCTCGTTCCTAACGCTTGAGCGAGAATTGGCCGTCTGCTAAAATTTCAGTAAAAAAAAACTCCCAGTCAAAAAGCCTCTTTCAAAAGCGCTCTGTTTGCGCAGCCGCATTCGCGGCGAATTTCAATAGTTTCAAGCGCAAACAGGCGCAGCGGCGATATCGAGCGTTTTGCAAACCGACACGCGACTGGGAGCCGTTTTTTTTCCATGTAAAAACCGTCATTTTTTTTAATCTAACAATATAAAAAAGGCCGCGAGGGAGCGGAAGGAATTGCAAAAGCGCTCTGTTTGCGCAGCCGCACTCGCGGCGAATTTCAATAGTTTCAAGCGCAAACAGGCGCAGCGACGATATCGAGCGGTTTTGCAAACCGATACGCGACTGGGAGCCGTTTTTTTTATATTGTATAATTGAAAAATTTTTGCTATAATCCTCCCCATTATGAGTAAAATTCAAATGAAAAACCCGATCGCCGAACTTGACGGCGACGAAATGACCCGCGTGCTTTGGGCAGTAATCAAGGACAAGTTGCTCAACCCCTTCATCGAACTAAAGACAGAATACTACGACTTGGGCCTTAAAAGCCGCGACGATTCAGACGACAAAATCACTTACGAAGCGGCCGCCGCGATCAAACGCTTGGGCGTTGGCGTAAAGTGCGCCACCATCACATCAAACGCCGCCCGCGTAAAGGAATACAACTTAAAGCAACTCACCCCCTCCCCCAACGGCATCATCCGCGGAGAGCTTGACGGAACAGTTTTCCGCGCCCCGATTTTTGTGAAGAACGTTCACTGCAACGTAAAGAGCTGGGCTAAGCCAATCGTTCTTGGCCGCCACGCTTACGGCGACGTTTACAAAAACTGCGAGATAAAGACTCCTTGCGCCGGAAAGGCCGAATTGGTTTTTACAGGCGAGGACGGAAAGGAAATCAGAAAGCTCATCAAGGAAATGCCGGGACCTGGAATTCTTCAAGGAATCCACAACCTTGACTCTTCAATAGAAAACTTCGCCCGCTGCTGCTTTATGTACGCGCTCGACCAGAAAATCAGCGTATGGTTCGCCACAAAGGACACCATCAGCAAAACCTACGACGGAAACTTTAAGGAAACCTTCCAAAAGATTTTTGACGCTGAATTCAAGGACAAGTTTGAGAAAGCCGGAATCGAATATTTTTACACTTTGATTGACGACGCCGTTGCCCGCGTAATGAAGAGCGAAGGCGGAATTCTTTGGGCTTGCAAAAACTACGACGGCGATGTTATGAGCGACATGATTGCCTCCGCTTGCGGAAGCCTTGCCATGATGACAAGCGTTTTGGTAAGCCCCACTGGCGAGTTTGAATACGAGGCCAGCCACGGAACTGTTCAAAAGCACTACTACCGCTACCAAAAGGGAGAAAAAACTTCGACAAACCCAGTAGCCTTGATTTTCGCCTGGACAGGAGCCCTTGCCAAGCGCGCCGAAAAGGACAACACGCCAGACTTGGCGGCCTTTGCCAAAAAACTTGAGAAAGCAACCCTCGACGTAATTGAAGACGGAATCATGACCGGCGACTTGGCCCGCTTGGCCGAACCCGCCGCGAAAGAAATCGTTGACAGCTGGCAGTTCATCGACGCGATTGCGGAACGGTTGAACTAGTCCGCAAACCGCGAACATTAATTGAACAAATAAAAAAGTCATCCTGAAACAAGTTCAGGATGACTTTTTTTTCGGGATGATTTTTTTTTACTCACGACTTTTTTTTGCGAATTTTTTTCGCGCGTTTTTTACTCCGCGGCTTTTTTCAAGACGCCGCCAAAGTTTTTAAGATAGTCGGCAAAGCTGATGTAAGAAAGCAAAACGCATATCGCAAAGACTACGTTTCCCGCGATGTTAAAGGCCGTCATGTTTGTTCCCCAGGCGGCGGCAAGTCCTGTTCGGACAAGACAATTTTGAACGAGAGCCACAAAGCAGCTTGCCACGTAAAATACGGTTTTCACTTTGCCGCCTTTTCGGGCTGCGATCGCCGTTCCGCTTTTGGCCGCGACCATGCGCAAAAAGTTCTGGCTGAATTCTCGGTACAAAATCAAGACGAACAAAACTGGGTGCATGTAGCCGCTAAAGACAAAGCAAGTGAACATCGAAAGATGCAAGAAAACGTCCGCAAAGGGATCGAACATTTTTCCAAAATCGCTCACCTCGTTGTGGGCTCGGGCAAAGTGTCCGTCAAAGTAATCGGTTATCTCGGCGGCCGCCAAAAGCGGAATTATTATCGATGACAAAAGAATCGCTGGCGTCGCGCCGTCAGAAAGGCCCATCCATTGAGGCAAAAAATAAAGGATAAAAAGCGCGGGCGCCGCGAATATTCTAGCAAGAGTGAATTTGTTTGAAGTTTTCATAATTGTAGAATAGCGCTAAGCGAGGAATTTTTCAACCCGCGCGGCTTTTGGCTTTTCAGCAATTTCGTTCAAGGCCATAAGACGGCCTACGACGACAGCTTTACGTAAGTCTTTCCCGCGCCGCCGTCTTCTGCGGGCGCAAAGGAATATTCGCGGACGGCGGGACAAGCCTTCAGGTAATTTTGAACGGCTTCCTGCAAGGCGCCCGTCCCCTTTCCGTGAATCACGCTAAAGTGGTCCAGGCCGTTTATAACGCACAAATCGATTTGCTTTTGCAAGGCCTTCACAGCTTCGTCGGCCCTAAAGCCGAGCAGGCGCAATTCGTAGGCCGGCCTGTCAGAATCAGAGCGCTCGCTTTGCTGGCTTACATATTGCCAAGCCGGAATGTTTTTCTTGGCCTGCGGACTTTGCTCCAAGCGCAAGTCGCTTTGCCTCGCCTTAACCTTCAGGGCGCCAAACTGAACAAGCCACAAGTCGTCCTTTTCTTTTCTGAGCAAAAGGCCTTCCGCGCCGGTCGCGATTGAATGAACTTTGGCGCCTTCCGCAAAAAGAGCCTTTTCTTCCTGAACGCTTTTTCGCGGCGCGAGGGTTGGAGTGGCGGTCTTTAAGGCCTCTGAATTTTTTGTCTTTGCCTTTGTGGCCTTATTGCTCTTGTGAGAATTCTTTTTTTGCTCAAACTTTTCTTCGTCGCGCAAAAGATTTTTTTCTTCCGCTTCCAAAATTTCGGAATGAACATTTTCGGCCGCGGCCATGGCTTCCTTAAATTCTTTGGCGGCCAAAGTTTTTTCGCGGGTGACTTCGCCTTCTTTTAGCTCGCGGATAAGGTTTTCAAGCTTGCGCCTGGCTTCGCGCAAAAAGGCGCTTTCTTCTTTGCTTTGAGCGGCCTTGAAATCGTGCTCTCGGCGGCGGAGCTTTATTTCCTTTTCTTCATTTTTAAGCGAAGCGGCTTCGGCCCTTTCTTGGCTTTCGTTGGCTTTTTGCAAAAGGCGGTCAAGCTCCAAGTGCTTTTTGTTCAAGCCCTTGATAAGCTCGCTCACATCCGCCGCCTGGCTTTGAATGTAAGAGCGAGCCTTTTGGACAACAGCCTTTTCCATTCCAGACCTTTCGGCGATTTCAAGCGCGTGGCTTTCGCCCGGAATGCCCATAAGCAAACGATAGGTTGGCCGCAAATTGTTCGTGTCAAATTCCACGCTGGCGTTGCAGCAAACAGGATTTGACCAACCGTAATTTTTTAAAACGCCGTGATGGGTTGTTACCAAAACAAAGGAGCCTCGCTCAATCAAGGAGTCAAGGACAGACATTGCGATTGCGCTTCCTTCAAGAGGATCGGTTCCGCTTCCAAGTTCGTCAAGAAGAACAAGGCTTTTATTTGTCGCATTATTCAAGGCAAGCGCGATGTTTTTCATATGGGCGCTAAAGGTGGAAAGCGAGGCGTCAATCGACTGCTCGTCTCCGATGTCAGCGTAAACGGAATCAAAGCAAGGAAGACGGCTTCCTTCGGCGGCGGGAATCGGAAAGCCGCTTTGGTTCAACATTGAAAAAAGCGCGAAAGTTTTTATTGCGACAGTTTTTCCGCCCGTGTTGGCGCCGGTTATTATCAAGACCCTTTTTGAGTCCATGAATTTTATGTCAATCGGAACAGCCTTGTCTTTTAGCAAGGGGTGTCTGGCCTGAAGCAAAATCGGAGCCTCGCCTTCTTTTAACGGAAGCGCGCAGGAGCAATCATTTTCCATTCCCCACCTGGCGGCCGCTTGAGTCACGTCCAGCCGAACCATCAAGGGCAAAGCCTCCTCAAAGGCAGGCGTTGATTCCAAAAGGCTCGCGGTAACTTCGGCCAATATTTTTCTTATCGCGCTTTCGAGCTCAAATTCCTTTTGAACCAACTCGTTGTTCAAGCGAACGGCTTCTTCAGGCTCGATGAAAACAGTTTGTCCGCTGTTGGAAACTTCGTGAACGATGCCTTTGATTTTTGACCGCTCGCTGGACTTTACGGCAAGCGCCTGCCTGTCGTTTCTAACAACAGGCAAGGTTGACTCCAAGGACTTTGCAAATGCCGGGTCGCTAATGATTTTTTTAAAGGCGCCTTCGATTTCCCGCCTGAGGCTTAGAATCGCGCTTTTTATTTCGCGCAGCTCGCGCAAGTCTTTTAAAGAGCCATCCTTGTCAACAACCTTGAATATTTGGCTTTCGGCGGCCGACAAGTCAGGAAGTTTTTGGCAAAGGGAATCCAAGCTTTTTAAATTCAACTCGTCCGCGCTTGAGGAAATTTTTTCTTTTATCTGGCTGAGGTTTTGGCAAAAGACTCCCAACGCGTAAAGCTCTTGAACTTCAAGGCGGGCGCCATTGGTTTTCATCACAGCAAAAAGGCCTTCAACCGGCGGCCAAGCCTTTAGCGAAAGGTCGCGCGAAGAGGAAAAGCAAAGCGCCCATTCGCGGCTAAGATTTTTCAGGCTTTCGTATTGAGATGGATTTAAAAAAGGCTCGCGCGCCAAAAGGCCGTCCTTGCCCTCTTGGCTCAAGCAAAGGCCTGCGATTTTTTCACGGATTCTAAAATAGTCAAGTTCAGCTAAAGTTTTGGTGTCCATAAATTTTTAAAATGCAAGAATCAATCGCGCCAAGTTCCCGTCTTGATTTCTTCGGTGATGTTTCTAAAACTTTCGTAACGGTCTTCGCTTATCAAGCCTGAATAAACCGCCTCCAAGATTTTGCAGCCTGGCTCGGTCGTGTGCGAACAAGAGGCGCCAAATTTGCACTGGCCCAAAAGGGGCTTGAATTCCCTAAAATAAAGCGCGACGTTTTCCGCGGAAATTTCGTTCAGCATGAAGCGGCGGATTCCGGGCGTGTCTATGATTTGCGCCTTC
Organism: Treponema sp.; assembly: GCA_024689365.1. Lineage (GTDB taxonomy): Bacteria > Spirochaetota > Spirochaetia > Treponematales > Treponemataceae > Treponema_D. The sequence continues at coordinate 6,824 of JAILDQ010000093.1, forward strand.
ATTCCTTTAAGGCCGCCGGTAAAGGCTTCGTTAATGTTTATGTGAAGAAGCGAGCCCTTTGTCGTTGTGTGGGCGCCGCGGCCGTATTTTTTTGAAAGGCTTCCGGTTTTTAGAATGACGTCGTTGTTCAAGCGGTTGATGAGGCTGGACTTTCCCACGCCCGACTGGCCGACAAAAGCGCTTCTCTTGTCCGCCAATACTTCCGCCAATTCCATCAAGCCCTCGCCAGTTTTCGCCGACACCTTGTGGATTGAATAGCCAAGCCTTTCCCATTCTTGGACGCGCTGGACAAAATCAGGGTCGCCAGATTCAGGCAAGTCAAATTTGTTGATTAAAATCACCGGCTCGATTTTTTGCTCTTCAGCCTGAATCAAGCAGCGGTCGATAAAGCGGGGCCTAAAAGGAGGCTCGGCCGGAGTCGTGACCAAAATCAAGTAGTCCAAATTCGCGGCCAAAAGCTGAGGTTTTTGTCCCTTGACGTTCCAGCGCAAAAAGACATTCTTTCTTTCAAGCAATGAAAGAATCTGCCCCTTGTCGTCGGAAAGGGAATCTTCCTCAATCTCGACGCTGTCGCCGGGCGCGAGAGGATTGTAGAATTCTTTTTCGGTCTTGATTTTTTTTCCTTTGATTGAGCAGGAGCGCAAGACGCCGTCTTGGCATTCAACAGAAAAGAAATTGTTTGTTCCCGCTATAACAGTTCCTATCATAAGTCTGAGTTTTAGTCGGTACGGGAGTCGAACCCGTCTTTAGAGATTGAGAATCTCTCGTCCTAAACCGATAGACGAACCAACCTAAAAAAAGCCGGCGATTAACCGGCTCAAGTTCCCCAAGGAGGACTCGAACCCCCACAAGCAGAACCAGAATCTGCTGTGCTACCATTACACAATCGGGGAATGTGTAAATGGGAATTTAGCGCAAAACAAAAAAATTGTCAAGCGGAAAGACTTGCTAAAAAGCCAAAAAAGACTTATACTATTTTAACAAAAATTAAAATAATAATAAGGAAAAGTTCGTGAGGAATATTTTGCTTGCGGTTCAATACGCGAGCATTGTCGGATTATTTATAGAAAGTTGGATAATCTTTCGCAGGCTGAAAAATTCGCTTTTGCATTACCTTTTTTTAAGCTGCCTCGCGATTTTGGTGAACAACATAGGCTATCTCTGCCAACTTCTTTCCACAAGTCAAGAGGCCTACATAATGGCCTTGAAATTTTCCTACGCGGGCCGAACTTGGATAACTTTTTTCCTGTTTTTGTTCACCATTGAAATTTGCAAAATAAAGGTTCCGCATTTGGCCAAAAGTTTTTTAGTCTTTTCCCACATAGCGATTTACATTTCCATTCTGACATTGACAGAGCACAACTTGTATTACTCTTGGTTCAAGTTTACGAGCGACGGCCTTTTTCCAAAAATCATTCACGGATACGGAATCGTCTACAATTTCTACATGGCCTTGCAAGTGACATACATAATAACCGGCTTCACTTTTCTTTTTGTCACTTGGAGCAGAGAAAAAAAGCAATCGGCGAAAAAGCGCCTTATGGCCGTCATTGTCGCATTTTTAATTGAATGTTTTTTCTTCACGCTGAAAATGCTAAAGCTTGTGGAACTCACGAATGAATACGACGTGACTATTTTCGGCTACTTGTTCAGCATAATATTCATGTTCATCGCTTTTTTCCGATACGACCTTCTTGGCGCCAAAGAAATAGCGAGAGACTTTATGATTGACCGTCTTTCGGAAGGAATCATCGCGGTTGACAAAAAAGGCGAGATTCAATACTACAACAAGCCCGTCCAAGAAATGTATCCTGACATTGAAACTGACTCTGACAAAACCATACAACAAATTCAAGACGCCCTTACAAACAAAAAAAGCATCATCGTCAACAATAGAATTTACACCGCTGAAGAAAACGATTTGCTTAGAAACAACGAAAGTTTTGGAAAGCTTTATGTTTTGATTGACGCGACAGAACATTACGAACGCTTCAAAAAAGAAAAGAAAATTTTGCAGCGGGAACTTAGAATCGACCCGATGACCGGCCTTTACAACAGAAAGGGAATGGAATATTTTTCGGAACAAGTTTACAACGAAGCCTTGGAAAAAGGAAAAGCGCTTTTTGTCTGCATTTGCGACATGAACGGCCTAAAATACATCAACGACAATTTTGGCCATGACGAAGGCGACCGCGCGATAAGAATGCTTTCTCAAATCATATTGGAGTCGCTGGAAGAAGGTGACTTTGCCTTTAGAATCGGCGGCGACGAATTTTTGATTCTAGGCCTTAGAAGCGACGAAGGCGCGGCCGCGGCTTCCTTCCGCGAAAAAACGGAAAGCGTTATAGAAGTTTTCAACAAAGCCGTAAAGCTGCCTTATAAAATCGACATGAGTTACGGCCCTTTGGCAAAAACAATCGACGGAAATGCGAACGAGTTTTCAGACTTGCTGAAGCAATCAGACAATTTAATGTATCAAATGAAAAAAAGGCGCGACAAACACATAAGGTAAGCGCCTTCCCTTTACTTTTTTCACCACATAATTTATAATAGAAAGAATGGCATTACTAGAAGGCGGAACCCTTTGGGCTGGAATCGACATCGGCTCCACGACCACAAAGCTGGTGGTTTACGACAACGTAGCTCAAAAGATTCTCTACTCGCAATACAAGCGCCACCACGCCGCGCAAAAAAAGAGCGTTCTTGACGCTCTCAACAAATTAAAGGAACTCTACCCTTCAAAGCCATTTAAAATCGCGATGACAGGCTCGGGCTCAAAGCCCATTTCAAAAATCTTGGGCCTTCCCTTTGTCCAGGAAGTAGTTGCAAATTCCATCGCGCTAAAAAAGAACTACCCAAACGTAAACACAGCCATAGAACTCGGCGGCCAAGACGCAAAGATGATTTTCTTTTGGCGCGAAAACGGCCAGCTTAAAACCCGCGACATGAGAATGAACGGAAGCTGCGCGGGAGGAACCGGCGCCTTTATCGACGAAGTCGCTTCCATCCTAAAAACTCCGATCGAAGAATTTGACCAAGCCGCCTCGCGCGGAAAATGCGTTTACGACATTTCCGGCCGTTGCGGCGTTTACGCAAAGACGGACATTCAGCCCTTGCTGAACTCAGGAATCGCAAAGGAAGACTTGGCCTTGAGCGCCTTTCACGCGATCGCAAAGCAAACAATCGGCGGCCTTAGCCAAGGCTTGGACATTTTGGCGCCAGTCGCTTTTGAAGGCGGCCCCTTAACCTTTAACAAAACGCTCGTCCAAGTTTTCGTCGAACGCCTAAACCTTACGCCAGAACAAGTCATAATTCCAGACCATCCGGAAACCATAATCGCTCTTGGCGCGGCGCTTTCGTTAAACGACTTGTTCGCGGGCTTTGAGCAAAACAAAACTTTGGACCAATTGATTTCTTTGCTTGAAGAAAACTTGGCGCAAAAAAAAGAAGTGGCCGCCGGAGCAAAGCCATTTTTTGAAAGCCAAGAAGAAAGGGACGCCTTCTTTAAGCGCCACAAAAAAAAGAGGCCAAAGGTTTACAATTTTGCAAAGGGCGAATCGGTCCGCGCCTACTTGGGAATCGACTCCGGCAGCACCACGACTAAATTCGTTCTCCTTGACGAGGACAACCAAATCATAGATTGGTTCTACGCAGGAAACGAAGGCGACCCCTTGATTGTCGCAAAAAAAGCCTTGATTCAAATGCGAGAGCGCTACAAGGAGCAAGGCGTAGACCTAAAGATTTTGGGAGCGGGCTCGACAGGCTACGGAGAGCTTTTGTTCAACAAGGCCTTCAACACGGAATTCCATGTAGTAGAAACCGTAGCCCACGCAAAGGCGGCAAACCATTACATCGGCGACGCTGACTTTATTCTTGACATCGGCGGCCAAGACATGAAGGCCATTTGGCTTTCGGACGGAATCATCACAAACATTTTGGTGAACGAAGCCTGCTCTTCAGGCTGCGGAAGCTTCTTGCAAAACTTCGCCGACACGCTTGGAATAAAGGTTCAGGATATCGCGCAAGCCGCCTTTGACTCAAAGAGCCCCGCCGTTTTGGGAAGCCGCTGCACGGTCTTCATGACAAGCTCAATCGTCACCGAGCAAAGAAACGGAAAGCTTCCCCAAGACATTATGGCGGGCCTTTGCCGCTCGATAATTCAAAACGTATTCACAAAAGTAATCAGAGTTTCTAACATTGACTCGCTCGGAAAAAAGATTGTAGTCCAAGGCGGAACTTTCCAAAACGACGCAGTCTTGCGCGCGATGGAGGAA
>JAILDQ010000103.1 GCA_024689365.1 Treponema sp.
CATACATTGAGGAAAACATCAAGCTTATTAATTCGCTTTTTCCGCGGCGAAGCAAGGTTGTTTTCATAGGTTGTTCGGAAGAACAAAGCCGTTTGATTGACGCCATAAATTTAAAGTTTGACATAGATTCGGAATATAAGAACATCGCGGGACTTTCGGAAAGCCAGTTGGCCGATTATGTAAAGTCAATGGGGAAATGCTCGATTTTGTTTTTGCCGTCAGATTCCGACTTGAACGCTTATGAAGTGCGTTCCGAAACGGCCTTAAAGATTTTTATCGACAATTCTGACAACCCGATTTTCACTTGCCACGACATTTGCTTTGGCGATGGAATCTTGGGCGGCTATTTTGTTTCAGAAAAAAAACTGTGCGAGGCCGCCATCAACATATTCAAGAACTTGGGCTTTTACAAGCGCATAGCCAACACCTACGGAAGCAACCAGCCGATTCAGCCTGAATACTTCTTTGACGCGGCTCAAATGAAGAAATTCAACATTACGAAAAGTTCCTTGAATTCAAAAACCATTTACATCAACGACGACCAAAATCTCATAAACAACCGAAACCGTTTGATAGCTTGCTTGATTCTAATCGCCCTTCTTCTTGGAGCGATTGGACTTTTGATTTTTGTCGCTTTCAATAAAGTGCAAGCCCTTGGAGCGCAAGTCAACGAGGAGCGTTCAAAGCTCAACGCGATTGTAAGCCAAAGCGACGCCTTGTTCTGGGAATGCTTCTTTGACAGGACTGAAGACGAAATATTCTTGGACGACGACAATCCGGAAGATGTTGAAGCGAATTTTACAGGAGACATCGCGCAAGGGTGGATTGACAGCGGAATCATTCCGGAAGAATACCTGGACAAGTATAACGAAGTGATTGCCGAACTAAAGGGCGGAAAGGAAACCGTTTCGATTGACTTGCCGCTTTTGCAGGAAGACATTCACACTCATTTAACGACAACTAGATGGAAGCACATCGTTTACAAAATAATCGAAAAGAAAGGCGAGCGCGTCACAAAGGCCATTGCGACTGCGATTGACATTACAAATAGAAAGCACGCGGAAGAAGAGTACGAAGGCGAAATGTCTTACCGCTCTTTTGTAAACAAGGAATACCCCTTGTACGCCAGATTGAATTTGACCAGCAACGTTGTCATGGAAAAAATGGTCAACGTGCCCGAACTTAGCCGCGTTGTAGCGGACACAACTTCGGACAACGAACTTGAGGCGATTGCGAGCATTGCCACGACGCAAGGCCAAAATTCAAGCATTCTTAACGCTATGACGCGAAAAGAATTGCTCACAATGTTTATGAACGGCAACCGTTCAAAAGAGTGGGATTTTTATTACGAATTCAACACCGGCGTGATTCGTTGGTTCAGCCTTAGCGTTGAGCTTACTTCAAACCCGCACACAAACTGCATCGAAGCGAACATTTACTTGCGCGACATCACCAATACAAAGATTATGTCGATTTCAAAAGACTCGGTTTTGGACGAGGAAGTTGAATACATTTTCTGGCTTGACTTGTCAACCGCAAACTGTCACTTTATCCATCACGCGCAGAACATTTCTTGGCTTCCGGCGGAAAATGAAAACGTAGATTATTTTTCTATGATAGAAAAAATGCTTGACGACGTTGTGAGCAGCAAGGACAGGCAGGCGGTCGAAGACTTTTTCGCGCTCAAATACCTGACCGTAAAGCTTAAGGACAAGCAGGCGGCCAACTGCACTTTTGAAATCATCACCGACAATTTGAGAATCGCCATCAAGCAGGTTCACTCGTATTTCTTGAACGGAAACCAAAACATTGTCGTTTTCATTTGCCGAGACATTACGGACATCACCTTGTTTGAAAAGCTGCAGAACGAAAAGCTTTCCAAGGCGATTGAACAGGCCGAAAAAGCCAACGCCTCAAAGAGCGACTTCCTTTCTCGAATGAGCCACGACTTGCGCACTCCGATGAACGGCGTAATTGGCATGGCGGAACTTGCGGAAGACGAGTTGGACAAACCGGAAGCGGTAAAGGAAGACTTGCGCAAAATCAAGTCTTCGTCAAAGTATATGGTCAGCTTGTTGAACGACATTCTTGACATGTCAAAGATTGAAAGCGGTAAGCTTGAGATTAGAAAGAGCAAGACTAGCGTTGGAGAAATGCTTGAGTTCGTTTGCTCGCAAGCCCAGACTCTTTGCGAAAGCAAGAAAATCAATTTTTACTGCAACAGAGATCCAAAGGTTTTGATGCATTATTATGTCAACGTTGACAAAATGCACATGCAGCAAGTTGTAATGAACCTTTTGTCAAACGCCTCTAAGTTCACTCCGGAAGACGGAAGAATTGAATTCCTGCTTGAAGTTGTGAATAAAACTTCTGACAAACTAAGCGTGGAAATGGTTGTCAGCGATACCGGAAGCGGAATGACAAAGGAATTCCAAAAGGTAATGTTCGAGGCTTTTACGCAAGACGTAAACTCGGTGAACAAGCAGGGAACCGGCCTTGGACTTTCTATCGTAAAGAATCTAGTTCAGCTTATGGGCGGAACAATAAAGTGCGATTCCGCGCCTGGCGAAGGAACAACCTTTACGATAAACTTGGACATTGAGATTCTTGAAGCGAATGTTGGCGAGAATGTTCAGGAAGAGGAAAAGAAGGACGAAAAAGTTCTTATCGACCTTACTGGAAAGAAAATCCTTTTGGTCGAAGACAACGCCCTCAACCAAGAAATTTCAAGGCGCATTCTTCAAAAAAATGGAATGGAAGTTACAATCGCTGAAAACGGTTTGGTCGCCTTGGATAAATTCTCCGAAAGCCTTGAAAATGAATACGACCTTGTATTGATGGACGTAATGATGCCCGTTATGGGCGGAATCGAAAGCGCAAGCCTCTTGCGAAAGATTGACCGCGCCGACGCAAAGGAAATACCGATTGTTGCTTTGACAGCCAACGCCTTCCAAGAAGACATACAAAAATGTTTGGACGCTGGCATGAACACCCACCTTTCAAAGCCAATCAATCCTGTGCTTTTGATTCAAACAATTTCTGATTTGATAAGCAAGCGCCAGGCAGTTAAATCTTAGTTCTCATTTGTCATTTTGAAGCAAGCGTCGTCCTGAAGCAAGTTCAGGATGACGACGATACTGTTCAGGATGACGGGCTTGCGTTTGATTCAGCGGGGCTTGCGTTTTCTGTGTTGGCGTCTTGCGCTCCAACGTTTACGTTTACGTATCCATCATCGGAAGTCTTTTCATTTTTTTTGCGCTCGGCCTTGTCTTTTTTTGGCTTGATGGCTCGAACCTTTTTTGTTTTGGGCGGGCGCGGAGAATATTTTACAAAGCTCTTTATGTTCAGCTTATTCTTTGAGTAGCGGAAGCCAATTTGGGCTTGGTATTCCCATGAATAGTCAAAGGGGCGCATTCTTCGGTTTGAGCCAATATTTGCGTTGTCCCAAGTCCAAATGCCGCCAATGTTGAATGACCAACGGCTGGAAATTGGCGCTTCTGCCTCAAGGCCTAGACCCGCTCCTATATGAACGTAATGCCATTGGTCGTGAAGCTGGTAAAGAAGATGGGCGCCGGGCTTTGCGCTTACCGTGACCCAGTCCCAAAAGTTCATGGAAAATTTTACGCCTGTGAACAAATCAAAGTTGTACAAAAGGGTTTGCTTTGTAACTTGCTTGACCTTGTTGAAAGTGTAGGCGTAAGGGTAATAAA
>JAILDQ010000120.1 GCA_024689365.1 Treponema sp.
TCAGAGCGAAAAGCGCAGAATGCGCAACAAGGCAATTAAATCAGAATGCCGCACTTACGCAAAACAATTCGTCGCGTTGGTGGTAAAAAAGGATAAGGACGCCGCCGCGGCTAAGTTAAAGCAGCTTCAGAGCGCTTTGGATTCAGCTCGCCTTAAGGGTGTAATCAGCCTTAACGCCGCTTCACGCAAAAAGAGCCGCATGACGCGCCTTTTTAATGTAACGTTCGTACAGCAGGCGGCCGCTAACTAAAAAAAGATTTTGGATTTTGGCAGGACATATGCTTTCAAAAAAGATTACAAAATATGACTTGGTTGAAGCTGTTTACCAAAATTCAAAATACGAAAAAGGGCAAATCCAAGATGTAATCGAAGCCTTTGTGGGTGAGTTGAAAAATGTCATCTCCCAAGGCTGCACGATTGAATTGAGAGGCTTTGGCACTTTTGAGGCTCGGCTTAGAAAAGGCCGCGCCGTAGTGCGCAATCCAAAAACGGGCCAAACGTCGTCAATGCAAGCCCATTATGTGGCTGCCTTTCGTTCTGGCCAAGAGTTAAAAAAAGCTCTTGCTGAATTGCCGGTTCAAGAGAATTAGCATGGAACAAACGGGTAAAAATTACACGATTTTAGGCTCGGAAACTTCATTTGACGGAGTTTTGGAATTTACTGACAATCTTAAGATAAACGGTAAATTCAACGGAACGATAAACTCCAACGGAAATCTCGACATAGATAAAGCGGCTGTTTGCGCGGTGGACAAAATGTCCGCCAGCTCAATTGTCATATCCGGATCTGTTACAGGAAACATTTTGGCGACAGAACGCGTTGAAATGTGCAATGGCAGCAAGGTAAAGGGAAACGTAGAAACAGCCCGTCTCCGCATAGCGGATAATGTTGAATTTGAAGGACAGGTGACAATGCTCGAAAGCGAGCCTGACGTTGATTTGTTCAGCGTGGCAAGCGATGAATACAAGCAAACATTGCTCTTAAAGTCCGATTCGGACGCGGAATAATTTATTTGACAAACGACAATCTTTGATGTAAAATGTCGTTAAGATTTTGTGGGAAATCTAATTCTTTTTTTTATATATAATCAATCTTTTTTATTTTTTTATAATATTTTTATTTTTATTGGAGACCATTTTTTATGGACGCAGAAAACGAAAAGCCTTCCCCTGAAGGCGCGGAAGAAAAGCCAAAGCGCCGCCGTGTAGTAAGAAAAGCGGCGCCAGCCAGCGCCGTTGAAGAAAAGCAAGAGAAGGCGCCGGAAGAAACGGCAAGTCCAGAGCCAGCCGCCCAAAATTCAGAAATGCCAAGCGCGGCTAACGAAGAACAAGGCTCGGAAGAAAAAGCTGGCAAATCAAGCCATTACAACAGAGAGGGCTTTAAGTCAAGGGACAACAGGGCAAGCCGCTTTGCCAACAGCAGAAGAAACTTTAGGCCAAACCGGGAGAATATGGCTCCTGACAACACGCCGACTCCTGAAAACTCGCCTGACTACGATCAAAAACCCCGCCTTGAAATAAACGAACTTACAAAAAAATCAATGATAGAGCTTCGCGAAATGGCGATGCAATTTGGCTTTAGCGCGGACGACTTGGCTCCGATGAAAAAGCAGGACTTGATTTTTGTAATTCTTAAAGCGCATACAGAGCACGGCGGAATCATTTTTGCAAGCGGAGCCTTGGAGATTCTCCCCGACGGCTACGGATTTTTGCGAAGCCCCCAGAACAGCTACCTTCCTGGCCCGGACGACATTTACATTTCACCCAGCCAGATTCGTTTGTTCAACCTTAAGACCGGCGACACTGTTTACGGCCAGACAAGAAGTCCAAAAGAGGGCGAGCGCTTTTTCGCTCTTCTTCGCATAGAAAGCGTAAACTTTGACGACCCGCGCGTGGCTCAAACCCGCGTTCCTTTTGAAAACTTGACTCCCTTGTATCCAAACGAAAAGTTCAAGTTGGAGACAGTTTCGACTGAGCTTTCCACTAGAATCGTTGACTTGTTCAGCCCGATTGGAAAGGGTCAGCGCCTTTTGATTGTCGCGCCGCCAAAAGCGGGTAAGACAACTTTGATGCAAAAGGTTGCCAACGCGATTACAGCCAACAATCCTGAAGTTTACTTGATCGTGCTTTTGATTGACGAGCGTCCTGAGGAAGTTACTGAAATGGAGCGTTCGATTAAGGCGGAAGTCATTTCCTCAACCTTTGACGAACAAGCCACCCGCCATGTAAACGTGGCCGAAATGGTTTTGGAAAAGGCAAAGCGTTTGGTAGAGCACAAGCGCGACGTTGTGATTTTCCTTGACTCAATCACCCGTCTTGCCAGAGCCTACAACCAAACGGTTCCGACCAGCGGAAAAGTTTTGTCGGGCGGCGTTGACTCCAACGCGCTTCACAAGCCTAAGAGATTTTTTGGCGCGGCCAGAAACATCGAGGAAGGCGGCTCTCTTACAATCATTTCAACGGCTTTGATAGAAACTGGAAGCCGCATGGACGAAGTTATCTTTGAAGAGTTCAAGGGAACAGGAAACAGCGAAATCGACCTTGACAGAAAGTTGGCCGAGCGCCGCTTGTTCCCAGCGATCAACATCAAAAAATCCGGCACCCGCAAGGAAGAGCTTTTGCTTACGGAAGAAGAGCTTCAAAAGCTTTGGGTTTTGCGAAAGGTCATCAACCCTATGGAAGACGCTGAAATCACCGAGCTCATTCTTGACAGGATGAAAAAGAGCAAGGACAACGCGGCTTTCTTGGCGTCGATGAATACCGGAAGCGCCGCTATGTAACAACGCTTTTTGAGTTCAAAGGCGCGGGCGGTTCTTGACTAATATTTCGCTTTTGCGCTAAAATAATTGAACTAATTTTAATTTGGCAAGTTTTGTTGCGTCGTTTTGAAACGGACTTTTCGCCCTTGTTTCCGCGCCGCAGGGCAAGACTTTTCAAATATATTTTGGAGGAACCGATGAAAAAAGACATTCATCCTGAGTACACGCTCACAAAGATTACATGCGTTTGCGGAAACGTAATCGAGACTCGTTCGACAGTAAAGGACATTCACGTTGAAATTTGTTCTGCCTGCCATCCTTTCTACACAGGAAAGCAGAAGCTTGTTGACACAGCCGGACGCATCGACCGCTTTAACAAGCGCTACGGAATCAAAGAAGCCAAGTAATTTTACTTTTATTTTGTTTCTTGAGATTTTTGAAGGAGCCACATTCTGTGGCTCTTTTTTGTTTTAAAGTCCAAGTCTATTGTTTCTTC
>JAILDQ010000123.1 GCA_024689365.1 Treponema sp.
GATCCACTTTCACATCCGAACGATGTGATTGCGAGCGCCAAAGCCAAAGCGACTGAAACGGCGCCAAATAGATTCTTTTTCATGCGAATCCTCCAATTCGATATAATTTTTTTTCTTTACGAGTATCTGGCTTAGAACCAGTATTCGATTTTAACAGGAACTTCAAAGTGGAAGTCATCGTTGGCAGTAATCTTTCCGCCATAGAGACCATAGCCATTAGTTGTTCCTTCAAAGGCAACGCCGATTACACCGTTAGAGAAGCCTTTTGTAGCTCCCAAACCGAATGTGAGACAGTCGTTCTTGTCTGAAGAGTCGCTCTTCATCCAAATGCCGTTGGCATATTCAACCTGGGCAAAGAAGCCGATTCCGTTAGACAAAGTGTATTCGCCTTCAACACCAAAGCGGAAACCAAAAGCGCCGCTAGACTTGAAGTCGCCTTTCTTTGTGTCTTTGCTGTTAAGCATAAGTCCACCGATAACGTTGATAGCCAAGTTGTCGATGAGGTTAAGTCTTGTGTACAAGTTTACAAATACGGGGCTCTCGTTGGCAACGTAGAGTTTTCCGTCTTCGTAGAGATCAGCATACTTGCCGAATGTTCCGCCCAACGGGATTTTTGTACCGATAGCGGCGTATACTTTCTCAAGCATTGTCAACTCGAACGCGGCGTCGATTTCCATCTTGTCCTTGCGCTCGCCGTTGATTCCGCCGTTTTTGTCATATCCCTTGCCCTGAGCCTGGAATCCCAACTTAACTGTACCGATGTTGGCGATTGTGTAAGCGGCGGCAAAGGCGCTTGTGCGGCCAATCTGGTCAACAAAGCGGTCTGAGTCGGCTTTTGGGTTTACATCGCCGATGGCGCAGTCAAAGCCGTAGCCAACTGTCAAACCTTCAATCGGTGTGGCAACTACGCTTACGCGCTTGTTAAGAAGAGCAGGGAAAATGTATCCTTCTGATCCGCCAGCTGTTGAAACTGATCCGAGACGACGGAAGTTCCAAAGTCCGAAGCACGCGTCGCCGCGCAACAAGTTTGTGTCGTCCTTTCCAGAGAACGTAATCTTGAGCATGTCAATCGGCTTAACCCAAACGAGAGCGTTGTCGCCCAAGTTCCAGTCAGCGCCATTGGCATGAATGTCCAAAGCGAAACCTACATTGTCAGAAGAGCCTTTTACAGCCAAAGCTGTACGAGGGCTCGCTCCACCCCAAGACTGTCCGAGCCAAGAAGTAACGCCTGTGTCGCCTGTGTCTTTTGCGCCGTCAGCCGATTTCTCCGCGGCGTTTCCAACGATCCACAAGGCTCGTCCCCAAGAACCGAAAGAGATTCCTTCGGCGAAAGCAGCCGTGGCTAGCAAAGCCGCAACGGCAACTGTTCCAATCAATTTTTTCATAATGAAAAAACCTCCTTATTTTTTAAAAACAAGCCGAATGCTTGCCTTTTAGTAACAAGTGTAGCACAAGTTTTTTGCGGTGTCAAGAAAAAAAAGTTTTTTTTTAAGAGGGGGATTTTATGCTGAAACAAGTTCAGCATGACAAAGGATTGCCAGCATGACGCGGACTGTCAGCGCGACAGGGCGTCAAGAAGGGACTGGAGCTGGGCTTTTGTAAAGGAAATCTGAATGGCTCCGGAGTCAAAAAGCGCGGGGCCTCCGTCTTGGGCTTGGTTTTGGACATTCGGAATAAGTATAGAAAAATAAGGCGAATTCGCCAAAAAAACATAGCCAAAATCGGCTTCCGCTTTGGCAAAGCGGTCAAGATTGTCTTTTTGGGAGCCCCACTCCAAAAAAAGCGGTGTCTTTTTGCCGATTTTTTCAAAAGCGCCTTTTTTTTTGCGCTTGAGACGCCTTTTTTCAAATTGCTCAAGGTATTTTTGGGCGCTTTGCTCAAGGGAATCGCAAGCCTCCGGGGCAAACCAAAGGCGCGCGTAGCGGCTTTGGGCGTAAAAAAGAAGGCCTTTTTTTCCGTCTTGCCCTTCAAGGACTTGGGCGGAACGGACTTTTTGGCCGATTGTCAGCCTAACCTCTCCAGGCTCGCCCGCAAAAGCTCCGCAAGCAAGCAAAAAGAAGAATAAAAGCCCTAAAAGGCGCTTGCCTTTCATTCAGCGGCTTCCCGTTTTTCGCCGTTTTCTTCGGCGGCGGGCTCAGTTTTGGCGGGCTCAGTTTTGGCTAGCTCTTCCTTTACGGGCTCAGTTTTGGCTGGTTCCTCTTTTACCGGCTCTTCTTTAACGGCCTCTTCTTTCACCGGCTCAGCCGCTTTCTCAGGAACCGGCTCGGCGGGAATGTACTCGTCTTCGTAATCGTCATCTTTATTAACAGAGGAGTCCAAAGACGTTTCCATTTGCATGCGGCTAATGTTTTCCTCGCTCAAGAATACGGACAGTTTCTTTGCCTGGGCTTTTGTCAAATAATAAGTTTGCTCGATTACGTTTGCCTTGAGGGAGCCTTCCTCGGTCTTTTCGTTGACGGCCAGGTTTTTGGCCCTGCGAACATTTATGATAAAATACGGGGTTCTCTTTACAAAAACGTAGCCGAAAAAAACTTTTGGCCTTGAATAGTTGGTCATCATTCCGGAAGCGACTCCAAAATCCTCGTAGCCCTCGCAAAAGCCGTATTTGCCTCGGGTGTCCTGGGCCTTTGCGTTTCGATCCAAGAGTTTTTCGTCAAAGTCCTTGTAATAGCTTTCTATGGCCTTGCAAAGCGTCGCGCGGGCGGCCTTGGCAAACTGCAAGGCGTAGGCGGAAGAGTCGTAATACATCATAAAGCCCGCGATGTCGGTTCCTTCGCGGTAAATCAAATGGCCCTTTCGCACAAAAAGCTTTCCCAAAGTGGGCTTTAGATACGCTGAAAAAGGCTCGATTTTGGTGAATTTGTTTATGTTCAAAAGGCGCTCGCCAAAATTGCGGTTTCCCCTCAATTTCTTTTGGTTGTAGGGGTCTCCTTCCATAGCGGCCTCGCGGTTGGCTTTTGTGTTCCACTTTATTTTGGTAACTTTCTTTTCTTTTGTCTTTTCGTCATCTTCTGAATTTTCTTCCACAAGTTCGCTTTGGCTTCCATCGTCGTAACTGTCAACAGAGGCCTCTTTGGGAAGTTCCTTGCAGAAGGCGGCGGCGCAAACAAAGGTTATGGCGGCGGCAAAGGCGAGTGATTTTTTCATATTATTCTCCATATGTTTTTTATTTTTTCTTATATAACATAAACAAGCGCTTTTGTCAAAAGATACAGAAAAGCGAAAAAAATAAAAAGACACGCTCTCGCGTTTTTTTTCTTCCGCAAAGAAAGGATTCGCGGCAGGCGGAAAAATTCTTCTTTACAAAAAAGCGTTTGCGCGCTAGAATAACAAGACCGACACGGAGGTTTTTTATGAAGAAATTTTGTTTTGCCGCGCTTTTGGCCGCTTTTGTTTTGGCGGGAGCCGTTTCCGAAGAAAACGCCGGAGGACACGTAAAGTCATCTATTTCTTACTACAGCGCGCCTGTTTATAAAATCATGGATTCCGCAAAAGCCTACACCGTAATTTACGGCAAGGCCGGACACAAAATGGGAACCGTTACGATTCCAAAGGAATGGGCAAAAAACAAGCCTGACACTGTAAAAAGGCTTTTGGTAAGGAATTGCCCTACAAAAATCACTCCTTACGTCACAATCGTAAAGAAGGAAGGAAACTTCCTAAAGGTAATGCTCACAGTTCCGACAAACCACAACGACCGTCTTTGGGGAATCGCCAACGAAAACAAGGTCGAGTCCACAGACGGCGTAGAGT
>JAILDQ010000159.1 GCA_024689365.1 Treponema sp.
GCGCTTCGCTTTGACGACAGAAGGCTTTCGTCTTACGTTTACGACCAATGCTTTGACGGCGTGATTTTTAACAGCGGATTATTTGGTCGAGAGCTTTTGGAACACGTTTATTCGTTCGATGACTTTGATTTTATGATGAAAAGTTACATGGGCATTCTAGAAAAGACACAGAACGAAAAGTATCAAGAGCTTGCAAAGACAATCCCCCTGTCCGTTGATAAATTCCTTGAACTGTTTTTAGACGACTTGAAGAAAGATTTTGGCGTTTTCCGTAATGTCTTTGTCCTTCATAGGAATGCGACCGCCGCGCTCTATAAGGACAAAACGCCAATCGACAAAATGTTGGACACTCCTTGCGTAAAATCTTTTTGCGACGGCTTGAACTTGAACTATTTTGAAAAGCAGCTTTTGCTTTTGGCCGTCGCGCAAAAGGAATGGTATTGGCTTTTTCCTGACAAAAAAGGAGATGAGTACAAGTCGCGAATTTTTTCCAACGTCGTAAAAGAATGCACGGACGCAGAGTTTGCGCTTGCCCGCAAGTTGAACGACAGAATGTTGCGGCTTGGATTGTTCAGCGAGCCTTGGACGATTCGCGAATATGTCTTCGCTTTTTTCAAGGACGAGAACGCAAGCTGCTCGCTTTGCAAAATCGTTCCCGACGAAAAGCGCGACATTTACGATTACCACAAAATAAGCGCGGACAACGATAAAACTTTAAGCCTTGCAATGAACCAAACGCTTGAATACATCGAAAACCAAAAAGGCTCTTGGCAAATTGTAAGCGGCCTTAGCGATTGGTCGGCGAGAAATTTCATCGCGTGGAACTGCAAGCGCGCGCGGCTTGACCTTTACGAGTTTTCGCCGGAACTTTCATATCTCAGCCAGGAAGAGCTTGAGTTTTACGTTTACGCGCTTTCAAGCCGCCTGCGCGGAAGAAAGGCCGCGATGTTCATCAGCCAAGAATGCGCGCGAAAACTTTTGGACTGTCCCAAAGAAGGGCGGCTTGGCGTTAGGGTAAAGACAAAAAGCAAGGGACGCCATTCTGTGGCGGAAGAAAACGGCTCGGTCCTAAGAATGGTCGGCTGCCCGATTTTTGTCGCCGCGCAAGGCTCGCCGCAAGATTTAAAGGAAGGCTTGGAAGATCTTGGCGCCAGCGTCTTGCATTGCGCCGAGATAAAAGTTCCTAAAGAAAACTTGCGGGAAGAGCGCGCCAAGGGTTTTTTTTATGAGCGAAAAATTCCTGAAAAATTTTTGCAAGCGGCGAGCGAGAAAAGCGCCAAGCTGGAAATCCCGCCGGAAGATTGGGAAGATACTGCCGAGATTCTAAAGAACGCCACGCGGCTTTCTCCCGACGCTGCGATGGAATTGCTTGAGGAAAAATACAAAAAACAGCCTGCGTCTGATGTTAGGAAAAACGCGCGCTTTTCTTTTGAGGCTTTGAACACAAGCCCGCGAATCGAAGAGATTGTCGCCGCGCTGAAGAACGCGGACGAGTATCAAAACGGGCAATACGACAAGGAGTCGGGCGTTAGGATTTTGTGCTACGGAGTTTCAGGCGCGGGAAAGACCGCCTGCGCGGAAGAAATTTCCAAGATGCTGGACAAGCCTCTTGTGACGGCGCGCGCGTCGGACATTTTGGGAAGCCTTGTCGGCGAAACGGAGCAAAACATCAAGCGCGTTTTTGAGGAAGCGGCGGACAAAAAGGCCGTGCTTTTGATTGACGAGGCCGACTCTTTCTTGAACGAGCGCGGCGACACGCTGAACCACCACAACGATGTTATGACCAATGAATTTTTGGTCCAGATGGAACGCTATCCCTATATCGTGTTTTGCAACACCAACTTGCCCGAAATTTTGGATTCGGCCACCGACAGGCGCTTCCACTTTAAGGTTTGCTTCAAGCCGCTCACAAAAGAGGGGACGGAAATTTTGTGGAAAAAATATTTTCCTGACTACGAAATTTCCGCAGGAAAGATTGACGAAATTTTCAGGGCGGGCGACGTCACTCCCGGCGATTTTGGAGCCTTGGGGCAAAGAATTCGCTTTTTGGACAAGAAAAAAATTTGCGCGGACTACATCGCAGATGAATTAAAGACGATGGTCGCGGGTAAAAAAGACAACAAAAAAAGCCGCAAAATCGGCTTTGAGCTTTAGGCTAGGAGAAAAAATTATGAAAGAAATTATTTACAAGAGCGACGTACAAAGACGCTTGGCGGAAGTTTTGGACGAGTTGAAAATCGAAGCGCGATATTCTCCGTCGGACGAAGTTTTTATTTTGCCGTCGCAAGCCATTATGGTTTACGAGGAAAAAATTCCCGATCTGGAAAAATACAAGAGCCAAGTTCCCCAAGAAAGAATTCTTCAAATCCATGCGGACGGTTCTTTGTCCAACGAGCGCTATGAGGCTAGGATCAAGCGCTGCGACAAGTGCAAAAAATTCTTTGTGTTCCTAAAAGAGAAGGGGCAGAACAAAACTTTTTCTTGCCCGATGTGCGGTTCAAGCGACCTGCGCTTTTTGTCCAACAAC
Organism: Treponema sp.; assembly: GCA_024689365.1. Taxonomy (GTDB): domain Bacteria; phylum Spirochaetota; class Spirochaetia; order Treponematales; family Treponemataceae; genus Treponema_D. Next base: position 2,528 of record JAILDQ010000159.1, read on the forward strand.
GCCCGCATTCCAGGCTGGTACGGCGAAAAAAAACAAACGATTATCGACGAGCGGGAAGCGGAAAAGCACCTTGATTCGGTTGTCTCCCAAAAGGAAGAGATTGAGTCGCTTATCGACAAATTGAGGGGCGAGGCAAGGTGCGTCAAGGCGACTGGCGAACAGGCTTCCCGAATAAAAAAGCTTTTGGAAAAATATCCCAATATGTCGGAAGTCGTTGAATACATTCTAAGAGCCTTTGAAATCGCCAGGCTCAAAGAAAACCATGACATCAGCTTTAAGCCGATTGTTTTGGTCGGCGGCCCGGGCTGCGGAAAAAGTTCCTTTGTTTCGGAACTGTGCGAAATCATAATGGGAAAAAAGGCGCTAAAGGTAGATTTGGGGAACGACGTGGCTTCATTTACCTTCACTGGCTCCGACCCGGGTTACACGCATTCGCGGCACGGCCGCATAATAGAAGCGATGTTCTCCGACAAAAAAGGCGAAGGCCCTTTGAAGAATCCCGTGATTCACTTTGACGAATTGGACAAGGTTAACGGCAAGCAAAACTACAGCGTGGAAACCGTGTTCTATTCCATTTTGGAAAAGAACACCGCCCGCCGCTTTTACGACAACTTTATCGGAATCAACGTTGACGCTTCGGGAATAAACTACATCTTTACCGCGAACACGCTTGAAGGAATTCCAAAGCCGATTGTAAACCGCCTTCGCGTGTTTAACATAGAAAACTATAGCCACAAGCAGCTCAAGGATTGCGTGATAGACAGTTGCTACAAGGCTTGGCTTTGCAACAACGGCATTGAGGCGGAATGGCTTCCTAAGGTTTTGTCGTCGTTCATCAAGGAAAGAATTCTTGACGAATGCCACGACGACCCGCGCAGCATCGAGGACGCGATAACGTCTGTCTTTATGGACACGCTTATGGAAGATTCCGAGACCGGCCACAAAATCGCGCTCTTTTCGCCGGACGAAATCGCCGCGGGTTGGAAAAACTTTCGCGGCGCAAAAGCGATTTCCGGCCAGCGCTGGAAGCTTCCTCGCGGCTTTGTAAAAGAAGAAAAAGGCGGCGAAAAAGTTTTAGTTGAAGAATTGCTAGACCTTGTCGGCCCCTTTGACAATAAAGAAGGGGAGTAAGATTTATGGAAAGACCTGTGATTGACATTCCCGCAACGTCAAGGCGGCTCAAAGAAAT
>JAILDQ010000178.1 GCA_024689365.1 Treponema sp.
CCGATTATGGGAGAATTCCACTATTCGCGCTTTGCCAAAGAATTCTGGAAGGAATCGATTTTAAAGATGAAGGCGGGCGGCGTTACAATCGTTTCGTCGTATGTGATTTGGATTCACCACGAAGAAATAAAAGACCAGTGGGACTGGAGCGGACAAAGGGATTTGCGCGCCTTTGTTCAAACTATAAAAGAATGCGGCCTCCACATGATTTTGCGTGTAGGCCCTTGGAGCCACGCCGAGGCCAGAAACGGCGGATTCCCCGACTGGCTTCAAAACGGCTACAAGGTCAGGACAAACGACTCAGCATATTTTGAAGAAGTCAAAAAATTCTACGAGCAGATTTACCAGCAAGTTCAAGGCTTGCTTTTAAAGGATTCAGGGCCAATCATCGGCCTTCAGATTGAAAACGAATTTGGCCACTGCGGAGGCCTTACAGGAGCCGAGGGCGAAAAGCACATGAAGACCCTGCAGGCGATGGCGAAGGAAGCCGGCTTTGACGTTCCCCTTTGGACGGCGACTGGCTGGGGCGGAGCGGTCACTGCGGGAATGCTTCCAGTGATGGGCGGCTACGTGGACGCGCCTTGGGACCAGAGGCCTGTTGAAATCGAGCCGAGCGGAAACTACGTCATCACCCACGAGCGAAACGACCACAACATCGGAAGCGACTTTGGCTTTGGAAAAGGAATCACTTTTGACATGACAAAGTTCCCCTACCTGACCGCGGAATTGGGCGGCGGCCTTGAGCCGACATTCTTGCGCAGGCCGGTTCCAAGCAAAGAAGACATCGGCGCCGAAACTCTTGTAAAAATGGCGAGCGGCGTAAGCCTTTTGGGCTACTACATGTACCACGGTGGAACTAATCCCGACGGAAAGCTCACGACCTTGGAAGAAAACAAGGCGACAGGCTCCCTCAACGACCTTTGCCAAAAAAGCTACGACTTTTTCGCGCCGCTAAAAGAATACGGCCAGACAAGCCCAACATACGGCGAGCTTAAGCTTTACGCCCTCTTTGCCGCGGACTTTGGCTCAGACCTTTGCAAAATGCCGAGCGAAATCCCGGAAGCAAATCCCCTTGCCCCGGAAGACACAAAGGCCTTGCGCCATTCATTCAGAATCAACAAGGAAAACGGCCAGGGCTACTTGTTCGTGAACAATTACGTCCGCCACCAAAAGCAGGAGGCCCACAAAGACGTTTGCCTTGAAGTTCCCGGAACAAAAATTAAATTCGGCCCCTTTGACGTTAACGACGGCGATTACTTTTTCCTTCCATTCAAGATGCCGGTTGGCGACGCGCTTTTGGAAACTTCCACCGCCACTCCCCTTTGCAAGATTAACGGCGACTTTGTTTTTTACAAGACTTCAATTTGCGGTGACGAAAAAAACGCCTTCAACTTTAAGGAAAACAAAAAGCCTTCTAACGCAAAAATCATTTTGCTGAGCCGAGAGCAGGCGCTAAAGGCCTACAAAATCGTTCGCTCAGGAAAAGAATATTTGGTGATTTTTGACGGAGAGCTTTTTGACGACGGAAAAACAATCAGCCTTCGCGGACAAAATCCCTCTGAATTTTATTCCTACCCTGAGCTTCCGTTCGAGCAAGATGGCTGGACAAAAAGCCAGGCGGGCGATTTGACAAAATACAGTCAGGAAAAAAATTGCAAGCAAGACCAAAACGCCGCCGCGCTGCCAAAAATCACAGTAACGCCAAGCGGCAAAAAAGAGGCTTCAAAAAAATTCTACGATTTGACAATCGGCCAATGGCAGCGCGGCTCGCTCGACGACATTTTGCTTAACCTTTACTTTGACGGCTCTTACGCCCGCCTTTACAAGGACTCAAAATTGGTCGCGGACAATTTGTTCTGCGGAAAAGACGTTCCATGGCAACTGGCCTTGCGCTTCTTTGAAAGCGGAAGTTACCAGCTTGAGATTCAAGAACTAAAGGAAGGCGAAAAAGTCTACTTGCAGGATTGGCCAAACTTTAAGAACGGCGTCGCCTGCGACTTTGTCCGCGCGGACAGTCTTCCCCTCTACAAGATTTGCATGACCATTTAAGGAACTGAATGCCAAGCGGGCCAAAACCTTAAAAATAAAGAACGCGTAGCGAAAAAAAAGCGGGCCGAACTTTTTTCGGGATGTTTTTTTCTAGAATGCAAGTTTTATAAGGTCGAACAAATCGTCGCTTGTCATGCTGCGCGGCAGGTAGTTGACCATGTCCAGCTGGCCTGCGTCTTCTGCGGCAAGGGCCAATTCGTCGACGCTAAGGGACAAGTCCTTTAGACGCGCCGGAAGGTTTGCCTTGGCGATTCGCTCGCGGATGTTTTCGGCGTAGGCGGCGCAGGCTTCCTCAACCGTCGCGGTTTCTGGAGCGGCCCGCAAAATCTTTGCAAGGCGGGCGATCCTTTCGCCCTTGAATTTAGCGTGGTCTTCTATTATATAGGGGAACAAAATCGCGGTCACAAGGGATTGCGAAATCTTGAACTTTGTGTTTATGCTCAAAGCCAAAAGGGTGGCCGCTCCCTGAGAGGCGATTGAAGAGGCCAAGCCCGCCATGCAGCCGCCTTGGCTCAACAAAACTTCGCTTGGAGTGGTTATCATTAGGCTGGGCGCTCCGTCGCGGCCGTAGCCTGTAAGCTCAACCGCTTTTTCGGCAACCATGTCGCTGAAGAAGGAGGCCTTGGGCGATAGATAGGCTTCCGTCGCCAAGCACAAAACTTCCAAAGCCATTGAAGCGATTTGGTTTTCGGTAAGCGAAACAGTCAAGTTCGTGTCAAAAACCGCCAATTTGCAAATCGAGTTCTTGCTCTTGATGATTTTGGTTGACTTTGAGCGCGAATCAATGACAGGCGTAAAAGTCGAGAACAAGTAAGGGCTTCTGATTGTAGTGGGAACGCAAATCAAGGGAAGCGGAGAAACGCCAGGAACCGCGCCTTCCACAAAATCGTACAATTCGTGGCTTTCGTAGTAAAGGCCGCAAACAGCCTTGGCAACGTTCAAGACTTTGTTTCCGCCGATTCCAATAACTCCATGAACATGAGCCTGGCGGGCAAGCGAAAGGGCCTGCTCTATGGTTTTAGTGGCGGAACCTTCGCTCAATTCCTCAAAAACAAAATATTCAATGCTATGGTCGTCAAGGGACTTTGTGGCTTTTTCAGAGATTCCAACCTCGCGAAGCATCGGGTCAAGGATTACCATAAATTTCTTTCCGATGTCGCTCGCAAACTGGCCCAAACGGGTCATAGCGTAAGAGCCCAAAATAATGTTGGGTGAAACCTTGAATATGAAGTCTGCCATTACTTTTTTCCTGCCAAAAATATTTTTAAAAAAAAGGGCGGAATGAAAATTCCGCCTTAATCATCAAATTCAGTCTAAAGCTTTTGCTTGAGGCCTTTAGAATTATATTCCGTAAGCCTGCATAATTCTGTCGGCTGCGGCGCTAATTGTCTGCGGATTGAGATAATTTGCGTCCTTGATTTTCTCTTTGATTTGGGCAACCAAATCAGCGCGAACGTCAGGAGTCTCGTCGGCTATGCCTTTGAGGTAGTAGGCTTCAGCCATCTCCTTGGCCTCAGCGGATACAGAGATTGAATCGGGAGTCGACTTTACGCTTCCTGCATTCTGTGTCCGTTTAGTGTTCTGAACGTTGCCGAGAGGATTGATTCCTCCAACTTGATCTATTCTCATATTGCACCTCTAACAATTTATGGGCGTCTTAATAGCGTTTTTAGGCGCTTTAAGCCTTCTTACTAAAATTATCGGCCGATTCTAACCGCAAGTTTAGAGTTTTTTAGCGTTTTTTTCGCAAAAAACACTAAAAAAACGCTTTTGCTAGCGGAATCTTCCGCCGCTCGCGCTAGTCGTCGTCCGGCTTCCTTCCCTTCAAAATTCCCGCCACAAAGACCGCAAATTCGCCCTTTATGGACTCTCGGGCCGAAAAATCGTCCCTAACTTGGCTTGCGGGGCCGTCCACAATTTCTTCATGAAATTTGGTCAGCTCGCGGCCAACAACAATTCTCCGTTCGCTTTCAATATCGGCGATATCCGTCAATAATTTAACAATTCTGAACGGCGATTCGTACAAAACAAAGGCTTTTTCCGTCTCCAAAAGCTCCCTGAGGCGCTTGCGGCGCTTTCCAGGACTTGGCGAAAGAAATCCCTCGAATATCAGCGTTTTTCCGCCCGGCCCCGCGACGCTCACCAAAGTGGCAAAGGCGCTTGGCCCAGGAATCGGAGTTACCGCAAAGCCCGCCTGCCTGACCTTGTAGGCCAAAAGCGAGCCGGGATCGCTTATTCCCGGCATTCCGGCGTCGCTCGCGTAGGCCACATTCTGGCCCTTTTGGAGCGCCTCAATGATTTTGCCGGCCGCAACCTCTTCGTTTTGCGCCCTGCACGAAATCATCGGCTTTCGTATCTCAAAATGCGTGAGCAGTTCCATCGTATGCCGAGTGTCTTCCGCCGCCACCAAATCAACGGACCGAAAAGTCTCCAACGCCCGCATAGTAATGTCGCCCAAGTTGCCTATAGGCGTTCCAACAATATAAAGGACTGCCACAAGAGTATTATAGCGCGTTTTTGGCTGATTGGCAAGGGAAAAGAAAGGCTATTTTTGAAGGCGGTCAGCGGCTTGCTCAAGGAAGAGGACTTGCTCTTTTGGCAGTTTTTCGCATTTTTGAATGAGGTCTTTGTATTTACGGAAAAGCCTGAGTTGATTTTGCTCGTCGTCTTCTGAATCCTTTGCGCCAGTCACAAGATATTCCACGCTGACGCCAAGAACTTTCGCGATTTTTACGGCGGTGTCTGCGGAAGGAACGCTGCCAATTTTTATGCCTTTTCCAATATTTGCAAGACTGAATTCACATTTTTTAGCCAAAAAAGCCCTATTTTTGCCTAGATATTCCAATTCATCATCAACATGTTTCCAAAAATCACTCATAATCTGATTTTTTAAGAAATTGTTTACTTTTTCTCCTAAAAGTGAACCAAAGGAAAGTTTTTATGCTATAATAAACTATTACCTAGTTAATTTTTTTTTATTAAATTTTACTTATCAAGGATTTTTTATGGCTAAAAATGCAAGTTTCGGAAATGCGAAAAATAATAAAGAAGACGAATTTTACACACAGCTTCCTGATATAGAAAAAGAACTATCTCATTATAGAGATCATTTTAAAGATAAGACAATTCTATGTAATTGCGACGATCCAAGAATTTCAAATTTCTTTTTATATTTTGCACTTAAGTTTAAAGAATTGAAATTAAAAAGATTAATCACTACTTGCTACAAAAATCAAGAAGCAGACTTGTTCAGCCAAAATAACTGTGAAAAAGCAGTGTGGCTTGATTATTATGGAAATCCAAACGACCCAACATCAACGGATTTTTCTACAGTTGAAATAAAGGAATTAAAAGGAAACGGAGATTTTAGAAGCCAAGAATGCGTTGAGCTTTTAAAGCAGGCGGACATTGTCGTGACAAATCCGCCATTCAGCCTTTTCAGGGAATATATTGATATTCTTATGAAGTATGAAAAAAAATTTTTAGTCATAGGTAGTCAAAATAATATTACATACAAAGAAATTTTCAAGCTTTTTAAAGAAGACAAAATATGGCTTGGTTATAAAGCTGGCGATATGGCTTTTAAAGTTCCTGAATATTACACGCCAAGAAAAACTCGTTATTGGCAAGACGAGACTGGACAAAAATGGCGAAGCATGGGGAATATTTGTTGGTACACAAATCTTGACATTGCAAAACGTCATGAAGATTTAGTTCTATATAAAAAATACTCCAAAGAAGATTTTCCTAAATATGATAATTACGATGCTATCGAAGTTTCAAAAGTAAGTGATATACCTTTTGACTATTACGGAATTCTAGGAGTACCAATAACATTTTTAGATAAGTACAATCCAAATCAATTTGAAATTATAGGTCTTGATAGATATACCGTTCCTAAACAGTTTTTAGTTGGAGGAAGAGTTGCCGTAAACGGCAAATCAAAATACGCTCGCATTTTAATCAAACGAAAAAAATAGGCTAGGGATTGTAGGGGCGAGCGCGGCGAGTTGCAAAGCAATGGAGGCGAAAGCCGGAACCCCGAAAAGCCCGGCCCGAGCGAAAGCGAGGGAAGCCCAAAAGGAGAATGAAAAATGAAAATCACTTTGAACACAATCACAGTAAAGGACTTGGTTGATGGCTACGCTGACAATGACGAAGACGGCGTTGTTGGCTACGGCGGAAGGCTGGACATTCGCCCGCCCTACCAGCGGGAATTTTGCTACAAGGACGCGCAGCAGCAAGCGGTTATGGATACTGTGACCAAAGGATTTCCGTTGAACACAATGTATTGGGTTGTTCGCGACGACGGACGCTTTGAGGTTTTGGACGGACAACAAAGAACGATTTCAATTTGCCGCTACGTGAACGGAGCCTTTTCGCACAACATGCGTTATTTTACAAACCTTCAAGACGATGAAAAGGAAAATATTTTAAACTACCCTCTGCAAGTTTATTTCTGCCAAGGAAGCGCGAGCGAAAAACTTGATTGGTTTCAAACGATTAACATCGCTGGCGAACGCTTGACTGACCAAGAAATTCGGAACGCGGTTTTTGCAGGCTCTTGGACGGCGGACGCAAAACGGTATTTTTCAAAATCAAACTGCGCGGCAAAATTGCTTTCTGACAAATATGTTAACGGAAATCCCATTCGCCAAGAATTGCTTGAAACCGCTTTGAGCTGGTTTGTCGGAAAAGACGACAAGCTTATAAAAAAATATATGGGCCAGCATCAAAACGATTCCAACGCAAACGAACTTTGGGTTTATTTTCAATTCGTCATTGGTTGGGTAAAGGCGCTTTTTCCAACTTACAGAAAAGAAATGAAAGGCATTGACTGGGGGCTTTTATACAACAAATATCACGACAATCAATACGACCCCGCGCAATTGGAAAAAGAAATCACAGAATTGATTGACAATGACGAAGTGACGAACCATAAAGGCATTTACTATTATCTTTTTGACAGAAAAGAAAGTCATTTGAGCCTGCGTGAATTTGACGACAAGATGAAACGCAAGGCTTACGAAAAACAAAAAGGCATTTGCCCTATTTGCAAAAAACATTTTGAATTTTCTGAAATGGAAGGCGACCATATAATTCCATGGTCAAAGGGCGGAAAGACAACGCTTGAAAACCTTCAAATGCTTTGCCGCTACGACAACAACACAAAGTCCAACAAGTAAAATTCCCTTGCGCCAATTTTCAAAAATCGGTAGACTTGCAATAGATGGACATCGTTGAAAAATTTAAGGAAACTGCAAAATCTGTTTTGCCCGTCATCGTAATCGTTCTCGTTTTGGGCTTGACAATTGTTCCGCTGGAAAAAATCGCCTTGGTTCGTTTTGCCGTAAGCGGCTTTTTGCTGATTTTTGGCTTGACCATTTTTTTGATGGGCGTGGGAATGGGAATCGAGCCTATGGGAGAACGCTGCGGCTCGGCCTTGGTGGCAAAGAAAAACTTGCCGCTTTTGCTTTCTTGCGCCTTTGCGATCGGCTTTATCGTTACGGCCGCAGAGCCTGACATTCAAGTTTTCGCCGACCAAGTGAAAGAAATCTTCCCCTTTGTCAACAAACTCACATTTACTTTTGCGATTGCCGGCGGCGTAGGCCTCTTTTTGCTTTTGGGCTTGCTAAGAACAATATTAAACTTTCCGATTAAGATTTTTTTCTTTGTCTTTTACACTTTGCTTTTTATTCTGGCTTTTTTCGCGCCGGAGAATTTTTGGGGAATCGCCTTTGATTCTGGAGGAGCCACGACCGGCCCCATGACGGTTCCCTTCATTATGTCGCTAGGCCTCGGCGTTTCAGCAGTGCGCTCCTCAAAACAAAGCGACTCGTCATTTGGCCTTACAGGAACGGCAAGCATCGGACCGGTAATGGCGGTTTTGGTTTATTCAATTTTCCTAAAAGCGCCTCAAGGCTTTGTCCAAGAAATTTCAGAAATTCAATTAGAAGCCTTTGCGTCGAGCGGGCTCATGGCAAAAATCTTCTTGCCCTTTATAAGGGTCTTTCCTATTTTCTTGCGCGAATCTCTTTTTGCGATTTCCCCGCTTTTTATTTTGTTCATAATTTTTCAAGCGGCTCTTTTAAAGATGACTATGCGCCAAACAATCCGCATCTTGATTGGATTTGTTTACGCCTACATTGGCCTGACGATTTTTTTGACAGGCGTGAACGGAGGCTTTAGCGACGCAGGCCGCGCCCTTGGACAAACGCTCGGAAGCTTGGCTTCAAACAACGGCGGGGCTTGGCTCTTCCTTTTGATTTTGACAGGAATCGCTTTTGGCGCTGTAATCGTTTGCGCGGAGCCTGCGGTTTGGGTTTTGAGCGAGCAAGTTGAACACGTTTCTGGCGGAACCATAAAACGCAAGGCCCTTTTATTTTTCCTTTCCGTCGGAACCGCTCTAGGAATCGCAATCGCCTTGCTTGCAAATGTCTTTGACTTTAACATCAAATGGATTTTGGTCATCGGCTATTCTATCAGCATGCTTTTGATGATTTTCTGTCCGGCCATGTGGACAGGAATCGCCTTTGACTCTGGCGGAGTCGCGTCCGGCCCTCTAACGTCAACTTTCATTTTGTCATTTACGATTGGCGCGGCGGCAACCAACCCGGCGGATTCGTTTGGGGTAATCGCTCTTGTGGCAATGATGCCCTTAAGCGCGATTCAAATTATGGGAATAATTTACAAGGCCAAACAAAGATCAAAAAAGGAGGCCAAATAAAATGTTCAAGCTATTGATAAGCATTGTTCCTAGCGGCGCAGGCGACGCGATAAGCCAAGCCGCAAAATCCGCGGGCGCTCCCGGAGGCTCAATAATTCCAGGAAGAGGAACCGCTCCAAACAGCGTGCTTTCGCTATTGGGCTTTGGAGACAGCTCAAAAGAGATTCTATTATCCATCGTTCCTGATTCAGCGGAAGAAGCCGTTCGCCAAGCGATTCAAGATGAATGCAAAAAAAAGAAAGGACGCGCCGGCGTTCTATTCACCATAGACACAAACGCTTTTATCAAGAGCGGAAACAAAAGCAATTTTTCTTTGGAGGAAAAAGCCATGCCTGACAAAAACTCATATCAAATGATCAACGTTATTTTGAACAAGGGCTACGCGGAAGACGCGATGGCGGCGGCAAGAAGCGCTGGCGCAGGCGGAGGAACAATTGTCGGTGGACGCGGAACCGCAAAAGAAGGCGACGCGAAATTCTTTGGCGTTGAAATCGTTCCAGAAAAAGAAATGCTTATGATTTTAACTCCAAACGAAAAAGCCGCCGCCGTAATTGAAGCGATTCAAAACCTTGATTGCTTTGCCAATAGCGGAAGCGGAATCATTTTTACAGCCAACGCCCAAAACTTTTCTTTGCTTGGCAAAAAATGAATTTCATCCACTATGATAAAATCGACTCCACAAATTCAGAAGCTCTAAGGCGGCTTTCAGGCTCAAACGACATCCGCTCGCTTGACCAAACAGTAATCGCGGCCTTTGAGCAAAGCGCCGGACGCGGAAGAATGCAACGCGCTTTTTATTCCCCGGCAAAAAGCGGAATCTATTTCACGGCGATTCACGCGCCAAAAAATCCAATTCAAGAGCCGGCAAAATTAACGGCGGCGGCCGCTGTTGCGGTATGCCGTTCCCTCAAAGACTTGTTAGGCATTGAAGCGAAAATTAAGTGGGTCAACGACATCTACGTAAATCAAAAAAAAGTTTGCGGAATTTTGTCGGAAGGCCATTTAAGCAAGGAAGGAAAAATCGACGCGGCCGCAATCGGAATCGGAATCAACATTTACCAAAACGATTTCCCGCCCGAAATATCGGCGCGCGCAGGCTCAGTCTTAGATGACAGGCAAGGCAAAAAATCAGGCGGCGACCTTCGCGTTCAACTGGCAAGCGACGTTTGCCAAAAACTTTTTGAACTCCTTAACGACGAAGAAAAAAACAAAGCCGCCTTGCTCGAATACGCCAGCCTCTCTTTTATCATTGGAAAAGAAATAACTGTGATTCCTGTAATTGGAGAGCAAGAAAGCTCTTACAAGGCGACTGTCCTCTCCATAGACAAAGAAGCGCGCCTGCATGTCCGCCTTTTTGACGGAAGCGAGCGCGCTCTTTCTAGCGGCGAAATTTCAATTAAATTGTAACATCGTCATTCTGAATCAAGTTCAGAATGACAAAACATTATTTTTCCTTGTGGCGGCGGTCAAGCTCGTCAAGCACGTCTTTCCAAGTCACCTTTTCCTGATACATCAAGACGCTCATAAAGTAAAGCAAGTCGGCCGCTTCCCAAATCGCTTCCTCGCGGTCAGGGGCTTCGCACAACTCGCCGCTTTCTTCCATAACTTTTTCGCGAACGCGCTTGGCGTCAAGAGTGGCGGTGTAAGAGCCGGGCTTTGGATTTGCAAAACGCTCGGCGATTGTTCCGTACAAGCGCTCAAGGCTTGAGGCTTCGTCGGCTTCCGCTCCAAAGCAAGTGAAGCTTCCTGTATGGCAAACGCCGCCGTGCGGAACGACTGTGGCAAGAACAGTGTCGCGGTCGCAGTCAACGCGCAATTTTTTCACTTCCAAAAAATGGCCGCTTGTTTCGCCCTTTGTCCAAAGAACGTTTCTTGTGCGGCTCCAAAAAGTGAGTTTTTTTGTGGCGAATGTTTTTTCAAAAGCCTCGCGGTTCGCGTAGCCCATCATCAAAACTTGGCCGTTGACGCTTTGCGCGATGACGGGAATCATTCCGTTTGTTTTTTCCCAATCAAGGCATTCAACAAAAGAGTCTTTGAGCGAAACCTTGTTTGTGTAAAGAGCCATTCCAAGCTGAACGTCGCAGCCTAATTTTTCAAGCTCCGAAATTTCTTCAACGCTGGAAACGCCGCCAGCAACCACAACCTTGCAAGAAACCGCCTCGCGCAATTCTTTGGCCGCCTGCATGTTCGTTCCCTGCATGCAGCCTTCTTTTTCAACGCAAGTCCAAAGCAATTCCGAGCAATATTTTTCAGCGGCTTTCGCGGCTTGAACCAGCGGGATCTCCAAAGTTTCGGTCCAGCCCTTTACGGCGATTTTTCCGTTGATGCTGTCAACAGAAATTATGACTCGCTGTTTTCCAATCGCGCCGCAAAGCTCTTGCAAAAATTCTTCGTTAAGAATGTCGCTGTCGCTTTTTGCGTTCGCGTTAAAGGCCGCGCTTCCAACAATTACTTTTTCAGCGCCAAGGCTTACCAATTCGCGCGCCCGCTTTACCGAACGAACGCCGCCGCCAGTCCTTACGTTTCCTTTTCGCAAAAGGCTTTTTAAAAGCGGCGTGTTCACGGTGTTGCCTTTTAGGTCAGTGTGGCCCATCGCCGCGTCAAGGTCAATGACGGCGACATCGCCGTAAAAATTAAAGTCGTTTATAAGAGCGTCAGCGTCGTCGCGCTGCAAAACTAAATCTTTGCCGTTCTTCAACTGAACGACGTGTCCGTCCTTTAAGTCAATCGATGAGATAACCATAATTATTTATTGTCATTCGCTTCTTGCAAAGCTTGCTTTAAACGAATTTCTTTTTCCTTTTCTTCAGTAATATTTTGAGTGGCGCAAATCACAAGGTCAATCTTGTTGTTCCTGTCTTTTGAAACAACGATTAAATGGCAACGGCACCACATTCCTGTTTTTGTGAAAAAATCGTATGTGAGCAAATTGGACATCGGCAAACGTTTGTCAATGTCGCGCGGCTCCAGGAATTTCGCGTAGCCTTCCGCGTATTCAGGCGCGACAAGATTTTGCGACATCATTTGAATTGTCTGCCGCAAGTCGCCGTTCACGTGCGAAACAAATTCCTTGTAGTCATCCGGCGCTTCGATAATATGAACCAACTCTGAATTGATGTCAATCGAAAACGAAATGAAGTAGATGTTTTTAAAGGCTCGAAGAATCGACATTTCGCGCTTGAGCCTTGCGTTTGTAATCGTAAGCTCTTCGCTCATTTTCTCGCGCTCGCTTATCAAATCCGTTATGTCGGTTGTGGCGATGACTACAAAGCGAACGTCATCTCCGGGTTGCATGCAAACGGCGGTCAACGCCATTCTGAACCAGCGGTCCACTCCGTCAATTTTTCGGCAATAGTCAAATTCTTCCAAATGGCCGTCGGCTAAATTTTCCTTAAGCCATTCTTCATCCAAATGTTTTTGAACCAAGGCGCGATAAGGATCGTCTTTTTCAAACTTTGAAAGGAATACCGGAACCGCGTCCACGATTTTTCCGTCCGCCGCCCAAAAACCTGGAGTCGTGCGGGCAACGCTAAAGGCGTGGTATTTTCCGTTCTTGAAGTCAAAAAGATACTCGCTGGAATGAAGCCTATGAACGCCTTCGCGATAGGCTTCGTACAAGTACAATTCGTCCAAGTCTTCGTCGCCGACATTGGCAAACGCTTGTTTTTGGTTTTCGTCGCTCATAATGTTTCAATTATAGCGCGCTTTGCGCTCTTTTGCAAAGACTTAACGATTTTTTTATCTTTGCAAAATCATTGCATTCGCTTTATGATGGCCAGCAAAATGGCGCCGCTTAAATGCGCGGCCGTCTCTTCGTTAAAGGTATAAGTGGTTTCTTCCTTGTCATCGGCCATATCGCTCAAGGTTCTTAAAATCACAAAAGGAATTCCGCTCAAAACGCAAGCGTGGGCGATCGCGGCGCCTTCCATCTCAACGCAAAGAGGATTTGTGTTTTTCATGATGCGGGCCTTCAAGTCTTTGTCGGCGATAAACTGGTCGCCGGAAGCGATTCTTCCAACCTCAAGCTTGTGGCCCTTAGCTTCCGGCAAAGTCGGGAATATTTCTTGAATGTCGGCGACCATTTTTTTGTCCGCCTCAAAAGAGTAAATGTCCATCTGCGGAACTTGGCCCACCTTGTAGCCCCAGGCGCTCGCGTCCATGTCATGATAAAGGGCGTCGCTTGAAACGACCACATCCAAAACGCCAAGGCCTTTTCCCATCGCGCCGGCGATTCCTGAGTTTATGATGAAGTCCGCGCCAAACTGCAAAATCATTCTTTGAGCGCAAAGGGCCGCGTTCACTTTTCCAACGCCGCTTCTTGCCAAAACGATTTTTGTAGAGCCGATGGAGCCTTCGTAGTAAATTGTTCCTCCGGCTTCCGTTTGCTTTACGTCGCCCTGGGCCTTCAATTCGTCAAGAATGATTTTGTTCTCAACTTCCATCGCGCCGATAATTCCCAGCTTTTTCATAACACGCTCCCGCTTTGCAATCTATAGGCCAAACTCGGCGGAAACCGCGTCCACCGCTTGGCGCAAATCTTCGTCCGTGATTTTTTCCGGATAAGTGTCCAAAACCTTTTGGTAAAAGGCGACCGTTCGCTTTCCAAAAACTTCGAGCGAAAATCCTTTGGCGATTTTTTTGCTGCATTCCCCAAAGGCGGCCCTTTTTTTTGCGTCGGCGGCAAGGTCCAAAAAGTATTGGTCCATTTCTTCGTCGCTGTCAGCCATATATCCGTTCTTTCCCTCAAAAATCGTGTCGCTAAAACTTGTGTCCCTGCGCGCCACAATTGGCAGACCAGAAAGCAAGGCTTCCAAAATCGTCATCGAATGCATCTCAGACAACGAGGCCGTAATGAAAACGTCTCCCAACTGATAGTAGGAATGAACTTCTGTCCAAGGAACGTAGCCGGTGAAAATTATTCTGTCGCTTACCGCGCGCGACTTTCTTTCCAAACGCTGAACCGCAAGGCCGGCTCCAACGAACAAAATTTTTATCTTGTCGTTTTTCTTAATCACGCGCATGCAAATGTCCAGCAATTCCTCAACGCGCTTTTCTTCGACAACACGACCCAAAAACAAAAAGACAATGTCGTCTTTTTTGATTCCCCATTGGGTTCTGACTTTTTGTATTTCCTCTTCTGAAATCGTGCATTGCAAAAATGAGTCCGAGTCCAAAGCGTTTGGAATGATTGCCGACGGAGTGTTTGGGAGCATAAAGGGCATTTTAAAATAATCTTTTGCCTTTTGGGAAACGTTAATCAAGGCGTAGAATTTTTTGTACAAGCGCTTGACCACTTTTCTTATGATTTTTACAGGAATCAGTTTTCCGGCAAAAAGGTAATACTTGTAAAAGTCTTCCCAAAGAGTGTGGGTCGTCGCGATTACGGGAATATGCAATTTTTTTCCGGAAAGCTTTGCCGCGTGGGCGACAAAAAATTCAGTGTGCGAATGAATTATTTGAACATTGTGTTTTTGCAAAAAACTAAGGATTTTCTTTTCGTGCGGAAATCCAATGTATTGGTCTGGAACGCCAAAAAATTCTCCGCGAACGGAACGAATGCGCAAAACATTTTCGTCTTTTTCGCGGTCCGCAAGCGCCTTTTCCTCTTCTTTAGTGTTTACAGTGACAATGACAACATGATGTCCAAGGTCTTCCAACGCCTTTCGCAACTGCACCACAACGGTGACAATTCCGCTTTTTGTAGGAAGATAAGAATCGGTAAATAACGCGATGTTCATAAAACAATTATATTGAAGAATAAGGCAAAAATCAATAGATTTCTTTGAGGCCTTCCTTCTTCACAATATCCTAAAAGCGCGCTATAATAGCGACATCATTATTTTTTGAGGAAAACTTATGGGACAGACTTTAATTCAAAAATATTCTAAAAACTTTGCGGCTCTAAAGGAGAATTCTGTCGCGGCGGCTAAAATTGACGAAAGCAACATTTACCAGCCGGCCAATATTTCCAACCGGCCTATGATGTGGGAAATTCTCGACGAAGTTTTGCTTCCTGGTTCCGGGCTTGGAAACCTTGAAAATTTTAAGGACTTTTACGAGCAAGTTCAGGCTGGAAAAAGCGGCTTGATCCTTTCAGAGCACTACACAAATTTAGACTTGCCGGAAATCGTGTATTTTTTGGAAAAACAAGGAAGCGATTGGGCAAAGGATTTTTCTAAAAAAATCGTAGCCGTCGCAGGAATGAAATTGAACGAGGCCGACCCTGTTGTCCGCGCCTTTACAGAAGCTTTTACCCGCGTCGTAATTTACCCCACCCGCTCGCTTGACAAACTCAGCCCGGAGGAAAAGGCGGAAGAAGAAGCCCGAGCAAGAAAAATCAACTTTGCCTCAATGCGAGCGATGGACGGCTGCAAAAAGCGCGGCGAAGTCATTTTGGTTTACCCGGCCGGCACTCGCTACCGCCCCGGAAAGCCTGAAACAAAGCGCGGCCTTAGAGAGATTGACAGCTACTTGCGCTTGTTCGACATAATGATTTTGATTTCCAACAACGGAAACTGCCTGCGCATCAATCCTGAAAATCCAGACAACATGCTTTTTGACATGGTTGAAAAAGACTTGGTTTTGCACACCGCAAGCCCGGTAATCAACTGCAAGGAATTCCGCAAAAGCATTTTGGAAAAGCTTCCTGCCGACGAGCCGGATCCAAAACAAAAAACGGTTGACAGCGTTATGGACCTTTTGCAAAAGCAGCACGACCAAGTTGAAGTGGAGCGCCTAAAGAAGTTGAGCTAATTAAGCCAAAAGTTCAAGCTGAAAAAAAGCGGCCTTTTTGAAGTGAAGCGCACTTCAAAGGCCGCCTTTTTTATGACAACAAAATTCTGTCGCTATTCAAATCCCGCTTTTTTATTTGCCGGAATTTTTGAACCAAAGAATCCAAGGTCAACTTTTCCTTTTCCTCGCGGCCAATGTCAAGAATAACTTCTCCGCCGTCCATCATCAAAAGACGGTTTCCGTATTCCAAGGCCTGGTTCATGTTGTGGGTTATCATCATTACCGTAAGGCCGTATTCGTTCGCAAAGCGTTTTGTAAGCTTCATCACAAGCTCGGCGTTGGCAGGATCCAGCGCGGCCGTGTGTTCGTCAAGAAGCAGCAAAGAGGGTTTTGACATTACGGCCATAAGCAAGGTAAGGGCTTGCCTTTGTCCGCCTGACAAAAGCTCAACGTTGTCGTTTAGCCGAGACTCAAGATTCATGTCCAAGGCTTTTAGTTGCTCCCTAAAGGCCGCGCGCAGTTTGTTGTTAAGGCTGATGCGCAGGGACTTGGAACCTTTTTTTGAGCAAATGACCATATTGTCTTCAAGGCTCATTTTGCCGGCCGTTCCCAAAAGGGGATTTTGGAATATTCGTCCAATGTAGCGGGCTCGTTTGTATTCAGGCTCTTTTGTGACGTTTTTTTCTTGGTAGAAAATTTCACCGCTTGTGGCCTTGTAGGTTCCGGCGATGACATTCATCAAGGTTGACTTTCCGGCGCCGTTGGAACCGATTACGGTTATAAAATCGCCTTGGTTGATTTTTAAGTTTATGTTTTTCAACGCCCGGTTTTCGTCAGGAGTTCCAGCGTGAAAAGTCATGCAAAGATTTTTCAACTCAAGCATTTTGTCCTCCTTCTTTTGCCGGACGAGTCAAATGCTCGCGGAGGAATTTGGCTATGTCGTACTTTGAAATGATCAAGCACAAAATAATCAAAAGGCCTGTGATTAACTTTAAGTCGTTTGAGTTCATTCCGATTACATAACCGTATCGGCGGCCAAAGAACATCAAGGCGCGGTAAATGATTGAGCCAATCAAAACGCGCATAAGCTGCAATGATATTCTGTTTGACCTTAAGACAAATTCTCCAAGCATGAGGGAAGCCAAGCCTGAAACAACAACGCCCGTTCCGCTTCCAACATCGGCAAAGCCTGAATGCATGGCGAACAAGGCGCCTGACAAGGCCGCGAGAGCGTTTCCAAAACAAATGCCCGCGCCCCGCATGAACTTAACGTTAACGCCTTGGCTCACGACCATTTGCTCGTTGGCTCCAAGCGCTCCCATCGTAAGTCCAAAATCAGTGTTGAAGAACAAGTTCAACAAAACGCAAAGGACAAGAACGACGGCAAAGACGTAAATGACAATCGCCCAATCTGAAGAAATCGCCAATTCCATTTGCTGGACGCGTGAAATTATTTTTGAAAAAATTGTCGGGATTTTTAAGAAGGAAACGTTCGCGTGGTTTGACATTATTCTTAGGTTGACGGAATAAAGCATTGTCATCACCAAAATTCCGGCGAGCAAATCCGGCACCCTAAGTTTTGTGTAAATCAAAGTCGTAATCAGGCCGGCGCAGATTCCCGCGCCAAAAGCGGCAAGCAAGGCTATTGACGGCGCGATTCCGTGCGTCAGGCAAGCCGCCAAAACGCAGCCGCCCATAGGAAAGGAACCGTCAACGGTCATGTCGCAAAAGTTCAGCACTCGGAAAGTCATGAACAATCCGAGAACCATTATTCCGTAAATCAATCCTTCAATTAAAATGCTCGAAACCATACGCTATTTTTTTGTGAGCTTTCCGTTTTGAATGATTTCGTTGGCGCTGTCAAGCAAGTTTTGGGGAATCGTGATTCCGCAAGCGGCCGCAACGTCCAAGTCAAAGAGCAAGTCGCTGTCGCTGGTTTCCGTCATAAAGCGGACCGGCAAATCGGCGGGCTTCGCGCCCTTTAAAATCTGAACAACCATTTCGCCTGTGGCGCGTCCGGCCTTGTAGTAGTTAAAGCCGCTTGCCATCAAACAGCCGCCAGCTTCCGCGCCTGTAACGTCGGCGCTAAAGATTGGCTTTTTGGCCTGCCCAAAAACTTGAACCAAGCTGCTCAAGGCGCTGAACACAGTGTTGTCAGTCGTCAAATAAATTCCGTCAACGCGGTCAACAATCGCTTTTGCGGCGGCTTGAACTTCAGAAGAATTTGTAATCGCTTGAGTAACCAATTCAAGGCCTGATTCCTTGCAGCCATTCTTTACTTGCTCCAAGGCGCTAAGGGAGTTGGCTTCGTTTGAAGTGTAAATGTAGCCCAAGGTTTTTAGTCCGGCTATTTTTTTGAACAAGGCGATGTGCTTTTCTGACGGAATGGCGTCACTCATTCCACAAACGTTGTTTTCTCCCCTATCAACAGAAGAAACCAAGCCGGCGCCGACAGGGTCGGTTACAGTTCCGAATACAATCGGGATGTCTTTGATTGAAGTGGCCAAGGCAAGGGCGACAGGCGTCGCGATTCCAACCGCAACGTTCACGCGCTCGTCCTTGTATTTAAGGGCGATTTGGGCGGCGGTGTTTACGTCGCCGTTCGCGTTCTGCAAGTCGTATTCCGCGTTGAATCCGTTTTCGTTCACTACATCAATCACGCCTTTTTCAACAGCGTCAAGGGCAGGATGCTGAACGATTTTTGCAATTCCGATTTTTACAGTCTTGGAAGACTGGTCTTTTTTTGCGCAAGAAAAAAGCGCCAAGCTTGCGGCGATAACCGCGAATATTTTTGTAACTTTCATGATTTCTCCTTTAAAGACAAGGATACTATCAAGAGAAACATTTGTCAACCATAAAAAATTTAGAAAAACAAAGGCGCGGAAGCCGACTAAAAGAGAAGAGCCAGACCGCCGCCTTTTTCATTGCTTTAATTTTTTGACGCAATGGTGAAAGGCCGGAACCAAGAAAAGGTCGGCCAATATCCAAGCGGCTGGACTTGCAAAAACGGCGCCCCATATTCCAACGGCCGGAACGGCGAAAATTCCCATTACGGCGCGGGCGATCATTTCAGCCAAACCGCTGAACATAGAAAAGCCGGAAAAGCCCATTCCCTGAATCATAAAACGGTAGATGTTCACGGCGGCCAAGGTGACAAAAAAGGCGATGTTCACCGTCATGAACAAGTAGGCCTCGCGCAAAATCTTTTCGCTAGGAGCCGCCAAAAATATGTAGACAAAATGCCTTCCCAAAAACAAAACGACAAGAAAAACCAAAAGGCTGTAAACGGCCGAAATTATCATGCAATCCCTAACGCCTTCCTTTAGCCTGTCGTATTGCGCGGCTCCTGTATTTTGGCCGCCGTAAGTGGCCATCGTAAGTCCAAAGGCGTCAAAAACGCTTGCGGTGAACATATTGATTTTGGCGCCGGAAGAAATCGCAGCCAAGGTTTCCGCTCCAAGCGCGTTGACGGAAAATTGCAAGATTACGCTTCCAACGGCGGTGATTGAATATTGAAGGCCCATCGGAATGCCGGCCCCGCACAGTTCAAGGCAATGCTTTTTGTTTATCTTGGCCTCTTCCCTTGAAGGCGCCAAAATCGTGAATTTTTTTATCAAAACAAAAAGGCTTATCAAGCCGGGCAAAAATTGCGAGATTACCGTGGCCAACGCCGCGCCCGCGACTCCCATTTTAAAAACCTTGATGAAAAGCAAGTCCAAAAGGATATTTAATATAGAAGAAAGAACCAAGAAAAAGAGCGGCGTTTTGCTGTCGCCCAAGGCGCGCATAAGGTTTGCGATAAAATTGTACAAAAACAGCGCGGGGATTCCAAAGAAAATCACTCTCAAGTAAGAAATGGAGTCTTCCAAAATCAAGACCGGCGTGTTCAAAGCCACAAGAATCGGGCGGCAAAAAATCACTGTTCCGGCGGTAAAGACAATTGAAAAAGCCGCGCACAAGTAGGCCGCGTTTATGGTAAGGGCCCTCATTGACGAATAGCTCTTGGCGCCGAACCTTTGGGCTATTGGCAAAGTGAAGCCGCCGGCCACTCCGTTGCAAAAGCCCAAAAGCAAAAACATTACGTTTCCGGTGCAACCAACGGCGGCCAAGGCGTTGGCTCCCAATGAGCGGCCTACAATCGCCGTGTCGACTAGATTGTAAAATTGCTGAAAAAGCAAGCCCAGCCAAACGCTAAAGGCAAAGCCCGCGATCAAAGTCACAGGCTTTCCCACAGTTAAATCTTTTGTCATAGTTCTCCAGCGCGCATTTATACAAGATTGCTAAAAAATTTGCAAGAGAAAAAATCGCTATAATAAAAGAAAATTCACTTTGTAATTTTGGTCAGGCTGACGTTGCTTATGTAAACCGCCGCCCTTGAATTTTGCTTTCCCAAGTTGAATTCAATTCTTGCAGAATCGTCGCTTTCCTCTTTCATCACAAAGTCAAACTCAAAGCTTTTTGGCTTGGGCGAAAGGCTTATTCTTGTGTCGGGAAAATAACGAATCCAATTCACGTTTGGAGCGGTAATAGCGGCAATCGCGCTTCTTTTTGCGTCAGACCTGGCGTCAAACTTAAAGCGGTACTTGCAGCCCTTCTCCAAGGGAACTCCCGGCTGGATAACTTGCAAACTGTACTCTAGGTCGCCTGAAGTTTTTGGGCGGACAATCAATTCGTTTTGCGAGATTTCCGCTGAACCGGCTCCGCTTCCAAAAAGCAAAAAGCCCCAGCCTTCTTGGTCGGTCAAATCCTCTTGGGTTTGAAAATTTGAATTCAAAACGTAGTTTCCGTTTGAATCAGGGGCGCGCATGTTGAGTTTTTTCTCGGGCTTTTGAACATTCGAGTTGTAGCTCTTTTTTTGGTAGACGCGAACATAATCAACCGTAAGGCGCGCGTTTTCCTCAAACTTGGTGGAGCCGGCTGGATTTCCCGGCCAGTTTCCGCCAACCGCGACGTTAAGGATTAAATAGAAAGGCTGGTCGTACGGCGCGGGATACGGAACTTCCGGCGAGCCGAATTTTTTGGTGAACCAATCATGCTCCGTGAAAAAATGATTTCCGTCAACATAAAAACGCATTTCGCCCGGCTCCCATTCGCAAGCGAAAACGTGAAAGTCTTCTGCAAAGTCCTTTCCTTTTTCAACGTAAAATTTTTGCTTTTGCTGGTGCGGCTCTCCAAAATGAAGGCTGGCGTATTCTTTTTTGGTTTCGTTTCCCAAAACTTCCATAATGTCAATCTCGCCGCACTTGGGCCATTGACCGTAATGGCCTTCGTCAGTCGGCATCATCCAAAATGCTGGAAGGAAGCCCTGTCCCTTTGGAACCTTAAGGCGGGCCTCAAACCTTCCGTACAAAAAGTCGCGCTTTTTTTGCGTGTTAACGCGGCCTGAAGTGTATGACCTTCCTTTTTTTAGCGCTTGGATTATAAGGCAGCCGTCTTTTACATAAATGTTTTCTTTTGAGTCAACGTATTTTTGCAATTCATTGTTGACCCAACCAGGCTCGTGGTATTCGTAATTCCAGTCCTTTAAGTTCAAGGAATCTCCGTCAAATTCATCATGCCAAACCAAGTCGGCCTCTGTGTAAGAGCTGTTTACGGGAGCAAGAGACGAGGCGGCCTGAGTCCAGGCGGGAACAAGCGCCGCGGCGCTGATGGCGGCGGCGATAAAAATTGCTTTCTTCATGCAAAAAAGAATACAAGAGGGCGAAAAAAACTGATGTCAAAATCTTTGGATTTATTGCAAATTCTTCGTCTTTTTTTTAGAATGTAGGAATGAAGGAAAAAAAAGGAAACCTTTCGGGAAAGGTCTTTTTGGAGCGGGAATTTCAAGCCGCCCGCTTGGCTTACAAAAAAGAGCAGGCTTTTTACAAGGCAGTTCAGCAAGGAGACTTTAAAAAATTAAAGCGGCTGATGCTTCCGTTAAAGGACGAACGGCTTGGCCGCCTTTCAAAAAATCCGTTAAGAAACCTAAAATACCATCTTGTGATTACAACGGCCTTGATAACCCGCTCTTGCATAGAAGGCGGGCTTCCCTTGGACACCGCCTACACTTTGAGCGACCTCTACATTCAGCAAATAGACGCGTGCTCAAGCGAAGAAGCGGTCTTTGCCTTGCACAAGGAATTGGTTTATGAATTCGCAAAAAGAATGCGGGATTCAAGATTTTTGGCTGGAATGTCAAAGCCTGTAAAAGAAGCGGTGGAATTCATCCAAGAGCGTTTGCAAGAGCGCTTGAGGCTTGAAGACATCGCGAAGGAATGCGGCATGAACAAAAGCTACTTGTGCGAGCTCTTCAAAAAGGAAACCGGCCGGACAATTCACGAATACATTATAAAAGAAAAAATCGACGGGGCGGCGAGCCTTCTTTTGGAAAGCGACCTTTCTCCGCAAAAAATAAGCGACTATTTTTCGTTCTCATCGCCAAGCCATTTTTCGTCAGCCTTTAAAAAAATCACCGGCCTCAGCCCTCTTGAATACCGAAGAATAAAGAGTTGACCGCAAAAAAATTCAGGTTTATAATAGAAGAACAATCTTATTAAAAGAGGCTTCATATGGACGCGTCTTCAATTCTAACCGCGCTTTTAAGCGATAAAAGCGTTTCCGGCATCAGCAAGGCAACTAAAACAAGCTCTTCCGATGTAACAAACATTTTGGCCGCCGCCGTTCCTTCCTTGTTGAAGGGAGCCGCAAAGCAAACAAAGGGTTCGACGGCAAAAGGCTTTGAACAAGCCTTGGCGGACCATGCCGGCGCGAACACTTCAAACATAAGTTCGTTCATCAAAAACGAAGACTTGGCTGACGGCGCAAAAATCATTTCGCACTTGTTGACTGCAAGCGACACAAAGAAAATCGCAAAAGCGTCCAACACTTCGCTTGCAACTACAGGCGCCGTGCTTTCGGCAATCGCTCCCCTTTTCATGAGTTTGCTCGGCCAACAAAGTTCCGGCTCGTCTTCAAGCGCGATCGGCTCTTTGCTTTTGAACCTTGCGACAGACTCCAACGTGACAAGCCTTTTGGGAAGCCTCTTGGGCGGCTCCTCGTCAGGCTCAAAGCCAAGCGGAGCGTCAAGTCTTGTAAACGGCCTTATGGGCTTGCTAAAATAAACTAAAGGAGAAAATCATGGCGGAAAAAATTTCAGAAAAAAAGAAGGCGGCTTTGGCAAAGGCGGCCGCTTCCAGCGGACAATCAACAATTGGTCTTAGAATCGGAGCCGCGGTTCTTTGGATTTTGGCAATCGTTTGTGAATTTGTCGCCTTGGCGGTAATCACGGAAACAACAATCATTCCTTTCCTCACAAGCGTTCCTCCCCTTTACCAAGGAATCGCCTTCTTGGTCATCGACTTGATTCTTGTAATCGCAGGCTCGCAGTTCTGGAAAAAAGCCAACCACATCAAGCCCGCTTCCGAAAAGAACGCGGTATTGTTTTGGCTTTGGAACAACATGGGCGTTATTGTTTGCGCGATCGCCTTCTTGCCTTTTGTTATTTTGCTTTTGAAAAACGACAAGGTTGACCAAAAGACAAAGACTGTCGGAACAATCGCAGCTGCAATCGCGCTCTTGATTGCCGGAGTCGCCAGCTACGACTTCAACCCGATTTCGGCGGAAGAAGTTCAGCAATACGCGGACTCTACCGTTTATTGGACTGAATACGGCTCTCGCTTGCACACTCACAAAGACTGCCAGGCCCTTAGCCGAACACTGCCGGAAAACTTGCATTCAGGAACAATCGCCCAAGCCGAAGAAGCGGGCCGAACGACTCTTTGCAAGTATTGCGAAAAACGCGACCATGCAAAAATAGAAAGCATCGTTCAAATGCCAAGCGAGGAAAATTTGCCCGCCGCAGCCAACGAGTGATTTCTATTTTCATGAACTGGCATAAAATCCGACTCCTTTTTGGGCCGGATTTTTTTTTTCAAAAAGCCTTGACGGCGCGCGTTAAATTCGTTATATTTAGATTGAACACAATTTAATTTTATCATATATTTTGGAGGAATGACATGGCTGAAATCACACTCACTTCGGACAACTTCAAGGCGGAAGTTTTGGATTCAAAGGTTCCTGTATTGGTTGACTTTTGGGCGACTTGGTGCGGACCTTGCCAAATGATGGGTCCTGTAGTTGAAGAGCTTGCGAACGAAAGCGACGGCAGCTACAAGGTTGGAAAAGTAAACGTTGACGAGCAAGGCGACCTTGCCCAGCAATACGGCATCATGAGCATTCCCGCTTTCTTCGTATTCAAAGACGGAAAAGTGTCGGCCAGCACAGTCGGCGCCCAAGCAAAAGATTCCCTCCTTGAAATGATAAAGCAATAAAAAGGAATGCGCTGCTACAAGTGTTTTCGCCCGACCGACTATTGCCTTTGCCAATACACAAAGCCGCCAGTCGAGTCGGGATTGAAATTCATTTTTCTCATGCATCCAAAGGAAGCCAAGCGGCAAAGGACTGGAACAGGCCGTCTTAGCCACTTGTGCCTTCCAGATTCAGAAATTCTGGTCGCCTTGGATTTTACAAAAGACAATGTTCCCGGAAGGCGGCTTTTTGAGCTTTTGGCAGACCCAAAATATTTTCCCCTCCTTCTTTATCCTGGCGACGACGCATGGAACGCGCAAAGGCCAGGACTAAAGGAAGCGGCCGCGGGAAAAATTTTAATGCCGATATTGATTGACGCGACGTGGTTTTGCTCAAGAAAAATTCTGCAACACAACCCATTTTTGCTCGACCTTCCAAAAATGTCGTTCGCAAAAACTTATTCCTCAATTTTCACTTTTAAGCACGAGCCGCGGCCTGAATGCGTTTCCACAATAGAAACCTGCTACTATTTGATTAAAGAGCTTCAAGACGCAGGCCTCGCAAACCCAAACGCAAATCCCGAACCCTTGATGACGTCATTCAAGAAAATGATAAGCGACCAACTCCAAGCGGAAAACGAGCGCGTTCGCGGCCTCCGCCCCAGCACTCACGGTTACGATTGGAAATACACAAAAATCAAGGAAGACCCCTTCGC
>JAILDQ010000259.1 GCA_024689365.1 Treponema sp.
CAGGAGTTCTTTATGGCAATTAAAAAACTCCTGGCCGTCGCGCTTATTTTCGCAATAGTTTCATTCAACCTTTCAGCCAAAAGCAAGAAGAAGTCCAAGAATAAAAAGGGCAAGGAAAGCGCGCCCGAAGCGATTCTTCCTGCAAGCGAAGGGGAGGGCGCGTCGGCGGAAGATTTTGGCCTTGAAGAAAATTCCTCGGATGAAAATAAAGCGGAAGAAAATCTTTCGGAAGAAAACAAAAATGCCGCGCCGGATTCCGACAACAACAATCCCCGCTACACGATTTCGGCGATTGAGGCTCCCGAGCCAGGCCTGAATTATTACGTCACAAAAGACGAAAACCAAAACATAAAATTCATTCAAAAACTCAGCTGGAACAAAATTTCCGACATCAAGCATTACCATATAACGATTGAGCGGCAGGGCGAGGAAGGTTGGACCGAAGTTTTGCAAAAAGACTTGCATGACAATAGAATCGAAGTTTCTTTGGAAGCCGGACAATACCGCTTTCAAGTTGGAATCGTGAACCTCTTTGATCAATTGGAAAAAAGCTCTGACTGGAAATTTTTTGAGGTTTTGAAGGCCTTGCAGCCAAAAATCGAAGGTTACCAAACCGATTCGATGTACTTGAATTCAAAAAAGGCGACTGGAATTTTCAACCTAAAGGGCGAAAACTTGACGGCAGGAACCTTGTTCACTATGGAGCAAAGGGAATCCGATCCGCCAAAAGTTATTACGGGAACTGTTTTGAGCGTTTCGCCCGACGGACAAAGCGCTGACGTTAAGTTTAATATAGAAGAAATTGGGCCTGGAAAGTACGAAATTTACGCGCAAAACCCTGGCGGCCTTTCGGTAATTTCCAAAACGATTCACATCAAGCAAAAAAAAGACAGGCATTGGCGTTTTTTTGCCAGCGCCTTATATTCTTGTCCCGCCACTTTCTTTGACGGAACCTTCAATCGCTACGAGCCTATCAGTTTTTATCCCGTTACATTCGGTGGCCGCATGTCTGTTATTTCTTTTAAATCCAGCGTGGGGCATTTTGGCTTGGGAATGGGGGGCTATTACACTTACTTTAGGTATAACAACGACCGATATTCTATGTCAGGAAATTACGTGAATCTTTTGGGCTACTTAGTTTATCAAAAATATTTGATTCCTCAAAAACTTTGCCTGGACTTTCATTTGGGAGCCGGAGCCGCCTATATGTATGAAGTTCATTCTCAAAGCAAGAACGTTATTACTTTGGGCGCGCTCTATTATACATTTGACAATCCTAAATTAATGGCTTTAGGGCTTGCTTTTGGCGGCGGTTTGGGTATACAATATCATTTGGGTAAGCATTTTTATTTAGAGGGGAATATTGATTTTATAGACGCCAAATTTAGCGACATGAATTTGGGAATGTTCTATCCGTCGCTTGGTTTTGGAGGAATGTTTTGATCGGAGAGAAGTCAATTCATTTTCTTAAAAAACTAGCCTTCTCTTTTGCCCTTGTCATAGGCTTTGCCGCTTGTGAAAATTTTGACGCTCCTGGCGCTTACTTTGACAGTTACGGAAACGTTGCCAAAATAACCAATGTCCTTTATAGCCGCGCTCTTACAGAAGCAAACGGCGTTTACAACATAGATTCTTCCGATGACTTGACAATCACTTATTTGATAGACAATCCTGGAGACTTTGCCTTTTGGAATACGTATGGTTCTTATCAAGGCATTACGACGGAAGTTTGCAAAAATTATATCAAACGCACTATTTCAAAAGACTATTTGGCCCGATACGACGGCTCTTGTTATCGAGATTCTAGCGGCGCGTATCATTATCAAAGCGTTAGCACAAATTTTAGCTTAATGGCTTTTTTGCCAAACGGCAAAGCGGCGCTCCAAGACAACTATAGCGGTTTTGAGATTTACTGCAATTCCGCGCCGCCAAAAATCACAAACGCTATGGGCCAAATGTACAGCGACGCAAGTTCCGGGGTGACCGAGCGTTTGGTAATCGCGCTGCAGATTCCGCATCCGACAGTCGGATATACTTGGGAATCAAGTGACGGGCAAACTTACAATTCATATAACTATGACTACGAAGCCCTTGTTGTGACAGACACGAGGACAGGAACAGTCCGCGAGTTTCCCTTTGAATATAGCTACATTCCATCAACAGAAGTCAACGGTTGGTCGATTTCTAGTTACATTTCTTCATATTATCTTGAGCCGACTTGTCCAAACGGCCCTAGCTTTACATATAATTATGAAGAAGGCAGCCCTTTCTACATTGTCACCGACGTTGACAATTTGACAAGCGTTGATTTGTTCACAATTAAGTTGGAGATTAGGGACAGGGCTGGCTTGAAAAGCGAAGTGGAAATTCCTTCTCACGCCATAATGCTTAGTCCGCCAACTTGCAATACCTCGGTGGCTTCTGTCACGAACACTTTTGATTGTCCATATTACGAGTTTACGATTAACGCGCCCGCCAACGCCGCCGACGCGACCTTGCATTACTCAGTCGTTGACGCAAGCGGAAATCCTGTTGCCGCAACAAACGGCAGCGCGACTGAAGCAGTTGGAAGCGCGACCTTTAATCTTTATCCAAACGCGGACGGAAGCGCAAAAACTTATACAATCAGCCAAGCGTACGCTTCAAAGACAGGCTACGTTGATTCTGAAAACGCGGCCTCAAGCTTTGCTTCTAGCGGAAGCCTTTCTGTTTCTGGCGTTGCTCTTGAAGAGCCTGTTTCAAGCCTTGTTTCTGGAAACAGCTATCCGCAAGAAACTGTTTGCAAATGGACAAACCCGCAGGGCGGAAGCGTATATTGGACTTACTCAGTTTCTACTGGAAGCGGTTTTGAAACAGGCGACGACCCAAGCCCTGCAAGCATAACTCTTGAGGCGGCCGGAGACTACATATTCAGCGCTTACGCCCACAAGGAATATTACGCAAATTCAAGCATAACAAACGCCAGCTATACGGTTAACTGCACGGTCGCCTATGTCAGGTCTGACGGAAGCGACAGCGATTTGGGAACAAAGGAGTATCCGTTCCAGACTATTAGCCACGCGATTACAAGTTTTACATCCCCAACGGATTCCGCCAACACCGTTTACATCCTTGACGACATGACAAGCATAAACGGCTTGACTCCAATCAGCGGCAGTTACTGCAA
>JAILDQ010000315.1 GCA_024689365.1 Treponema sp.
TAAAAATTCTGCCCAATCGCTAAAAGGCTTTTGGGCAGTTTTTTTTGTTTTTTCCTTGACAAACAAGGCTTTTGTCATTATTTTAAATATAGCGATTTGGGGGTGCACCGGTTTCGACGGTTGCGATAAAGCTTGAGTTGCAGGCGGGAGTGAAGGTTCCCTAAACTGACAAAACTTATAACTGCCAAACGTAGAGAAGACGAAGAGTCTGAAAACGAACAGTTAGCTCTCGCTGCGTAAGCAGCGGCTTAAAGAGCCGGAAGTCCAGCCGCGCTGTTCCTAGCGGGTGGAACTTCTGTTGCTAACAGGGACTTGCTTGCCGCCATTTTCGTCGGGCGGCGGGGACTTTTAGACGGAATACGGAAAAGACGCCTGCCATGCCGCTACCTTTTCCCGACAAATACCTCGCTTGGCTAAGCCTGTAGACGCGCCTGATTTGCGCATTCGGACGGGGGTTCAATTCCCCCCATCTCCAAACAAAAAAAGACCGCGAAAATCGCGGTCTTTTCTTATTTAACGGCTTTTAGCCGCTTTGCGTCCAAAAGTCGCAGCGCTAGGCAATCTTTTACTTCTTCAAGACTTTTCCGACTACGGCTACTACCCAGCCTACGACAATCATCCAGAAGCCTACAGTCGCATGCTTGATCATGTTCTTTCCGATTGCCTTGTAAATGGCGTTGTCGTTAAAGCCGACTACCAAAACAATTCCGCCGACAACGCTGACGGCCAAGGCGATCCATTCAAACTGCTGCATTCCCAACAATGAAACGACCACGCCGGCAATCGCGCCCGCGATAATCAACAAGGCTCCGATTGTCACAAAGCCAGAATTGTCAAAGTTGATGAATTTAAATCCGTTTCCGCTGGAACCGAAAACGCCTGTGAACATCGGCATGCAAAATCCGATTACAGTGATTGCCATTCCAATCAAGTAAATTGAAATGCTTAGATTCTTTTTCGCCATTTTATTCCTCCTAAAATAAAAAAAGCCGTTAAGCGCTAGGCAAAACGGCTTCCTTTAATTGCCTTTGATTAGTTGGCGCTGATTCCGTGGTGCTTCTGCTGGTATCTCTTGAGCATGGCAACCGCGTTGCGCTTTCCGTTGTAAACAAAGCCGCCGTCCCAGTATTCAAGGGCCGCGAAGAGGGCGTTTCCGCCGTCTTGGTCGTCAGACTGCTTTGTGCGGAATGAAACGAAGTTTGAAAGCATTTCAAAGTTCTGCTCGTGCAAGGCTTCTACGCGCTTTTTGTTGAACTCGTTCCACTTTTCCAAATCCTTAAAGCCTTCGCCTTCGTCTTGAACGATAAGGTGGGCGTGTGTCGGGCTGAATGAGTACCATACAGTGACTTTCTTGTTAACGTCGCACTGGTTTCCGTGCTTAACGGCGTTTTTGATAACTTCAGAAATCTGCTGTTCCAAAAGGTTTACGTCTTTGATTTCCGCAGGCGCGGCTTGAACAATCAAAAGGGTAAAGTAGCGAATCTGTCTAAAGTCTGAAGGAAATTCCTTCTTAAGCATATTTGTTTTGTCAAACAAGGGGTCATTATCGTCTGAACGCAATAATTTTAATGTTTCATCTGCCATTTAAATACTCCTTATATATAAAGATGAATTGAAATTTTAGTCTTTAACCATTAACAAGGCTTCTTCAACGCTGTTGGCCATAGGGAAATAACCCATCAACTTTGTCAATTCGATAACTTTCTTTACCGAACCGTGAACGCTGGCGATGGCCAATTTAAGGTTCATCTTTTTGATTGTGGAGCAAATGTAGATAAGGGCTCCAATTCCAGACGAGTCAATGTAGTCAACTTGCTCGAGGTTAATGACAAAGAATTTTACATTCTTTTCGAGCATTTTCATTACCAACTCTTTGAGCTTGTATGAGTTGTACAAATCCATTTCCCCGTTGACGTCAATAATATAAACGTCTCCATTTTTACGTATTTTCAGTTCCATAACAGAGCTCCTTCCTCCTACTGGATTTTAATTGCCAAAAGCGTTTGATCGTCATGCTGAACGGCGCTTCCGCAGAAATTTTTTACATCATCTTTGACACGATTGGCAATATCCTTTCCTGACAAAGCATGATTTTCTTTTATAATCTTTTCAAGACGATTCGCAGAATATTGCTTTCCGTCAAGGTTAAGCGCTTCTATCAAACCGTCCGAACAAGTTACGATAATGTCTCCGCTTTCGCAAACAAGGTCTTTGTCCGCGTAAACGGTCTCTTTTTCCATGCCAATCGGCATGCTGTCATCGGAAATCTTGGTGAAAGATTGGTCTTTCGCCTTGTATAAATATATCGGATTGGTTCCGCCCGATGAATATGTGAATTTCTTAGCAATGCTGTCATAGAAAATGAGCGAAATGCTGGCAAAATGGTCTTTGTCCGCCTCGTTGAACAAGCCCCTGTTGGTCCAGCTCAAGATTGTGGCCGGGCTTTGCGGAGTGTTTATTACCAAGCGGAGCATGGCTCGAATTTGAATCATTATGACAAGGGAAGTCAAGTTCTTTCCGGTTACGTCGCCCAAGACATAGGCGATGCGGTCTTTGCGGGCCACGAGCAAGTCGTAGTAGTCGCCGCAAATGGATTCCGCGCTGGAGAAGAAGGCTCCGCTTGTAACGCCGGGCAAGCCTGGCATTTTTGGAGGCAAGAGGGATTTTTGTATTCTGGAGGCGATTTCGTCCTCTTTTTCGTCGTTCGAGCGCTCGATCATGTCGTTGTGTATTGTGATCAAGCGAACGCCCAAGGCCATGATGTCGGCGAGCTTTTTGGCCACGTCAAAGTCTTTGTCGCTGAAAAGCTCGTTGCCGTAATCGCGGCTTAAGGCGATTACGCCGATTGTCTGCGATTGGGCGATGAGGGGAGCGAAAATGTATGAGCCGCATCTTAGGAAGTCTTCTTTTTCATTTTGAACGATGCGGTCGTCCTTTGTCGGCTCTGTTATCAATTCCGCCTTGGCGCTTGTGGCGATTATGCCAAAGATGTTGTCCTTTAGCGGGAACTGGGCGTACTTCATGCTCATGTCAACGCGGTTTTGCTTGTGGGGAATGTTTTCCGGAAGCAAGTAGGGCGGAACGAAAGAGCCTTCCAAATGCTTGACCGAAATGACGTCGTCAAAGTCGTCGAGCAAGAGAACCATCGTTCCGTCAGCGTGGGTGTATTCAATCATTTCCTTGGCGTAATACTCAAGGATTGTGTCTATGGCTCCAGGAGCGGAAATTGACTCAGCGGCGCGTCCAAGCAAGTCCTTTTGAATGTCCAAAAGGGAGCGGTCCACTTCTTCGTAAACGACGTTGAAGCGCTTTCCGCCGCTTATCGCGCCAGGCTTTCCTTCGTCTTCAATGTCAATGGCCTCTGAGTTTGCGAGGGCCTTGATAGCCGCGTAGGGCAGAATTAAAAGCGCGGCGACGGCCAGCATCAATGAAAAGTAAATGATGTTGGGTCGATAGGCCGTGAACACCGCTCCCGCCAATACGCATAGCAGCGAGAGAAAAAACACAAAGCTTACTTTTGACTTTTTTCTTATCGAGGCGACAGCGAGAAAAATTATTGTAAGAACGATTAATGCCGTAGCCGCGAACAATGGAATGTAAGCATATTTGTCAATAGGCTGCAAAATGGACTTCTCCACAAATTTAATTTCTATTATTGTAACACAAGAATAGTAAAAACGTCAAGAAAATTTTTTTTTTCAGTCACTTTTTTTTCAAGGCGAAAGATTTTAGCCATACTTTTTTCAAGTTGTTTTTTATCTTGGTTAAAAGGCTTTCGGAATAGCTGCGCTCAAAGTCTTCAAGCACTTCGTCAAGGGGCAAATTCTCTCCCATGGCCTTTTTCAGCTCGTCCCAATACTTTATGAGCCAAACGTAAAGGTCTGAAACCGTCCTGCGCTTGAATTTCTTCATTATTTTGTGCTGGACGATTGTGTTGACAACCGGCATGTAGACTGTGTTGTACCAAGACATTATGGCGTCGGTCATGGAAATTTCCTCGACTTGATTGAGGTTGATGTAATACTTGTGGGTCAAAATGTGGTTGTAAATCACGTCGTACTGGCCGGGAGCCGTAAAGTCAAGGCTCCAGTCGTTGGTTATGTCGCCGTAGTTTGTCTTTGCGTAAAAAAGCTTTTTTTCATAGGATATGATTTGCTTTATTATTGTCTCCATTGACTTTCCGGGAGACAGGCGGATTTCGGTCCTTAAGCTGGTCACTTCCGCGTCGATGAATTCGACTCCGCGGGCCTTTGCGACCGACACTCGGTGGTTTCCGTCCCTGACAAAGTAAACGCCTCCGATTTCGTAGAGGGTTACCGGCGGAAGTATTATGTTTTGCATGTAGGCCTTGTCTATGTTGAGCCAACGGTTCTTTAGGTGTGAATGCTTGGGGAAGAAGAGGTTGTCAAAGTCGTTGTAGCGGCCCTCGCTTCCGATTATCTTTTCCACAGGAACGATTTTCATTCCAACGTAAACTTCGTTGTCGGGGTGGAGCATTTCCTTTATGTCGTTAAGGGAAATGAGCTTTGTTTCCTCCGGCGACAAAAAGTGCTGGAGGCTGTTTACCAAAGCCTTGTTCCTTACTTTAGAGAAGTCTTCTTCTGATTTAGTCGCTATTCCTGCGTCTGCCATAATTATATTTCTATCACGTGATGACTGTAAGCGTTGACCACAGTGGTATTGTAGTAAACGCCAACCCTTTCTTCGTTTTGGTTGTAAAGGTGAATGTGCCCGTGAACCATGTAGGAGGGCTCATATTTTTTCAAAAAATCGTGGAAGCATTCAAAGCCCCTGTGGCAGGGGTCTTCCTTGTCGTGTATCCGCCTTGGACTGGCGTGGGTCAAAAAAATGTCCAGGTAAGTTCCGTAGCGCAGCTTGTTCATCATAAGGCTTGGAGCCATCGCGCGGAGCTTCCATTTCATTTGGCTTTCAGTGAACTGGCACTGGCCGTGGTTGTAGTCCATCGAGCCGGGCGCTCCCGCTATCAAAAGGGGCCTTTCTTTTTTTGTCTTTGGATCTTGAATCATTATTTCCGTGGCCGCGCACTTGAAGCCCATGTAAATGGCTCCGTGGCCTCTTGAAGTTTGCGCTTCCATAGAGTTTTGGTAATAAACAGGGGCTCCTGAAAGCTCTTTTGAATAGTATTTGTATTCAGTCAAGTTGTGGTTTCCAAAGACAAAATAGGTGGGCTTGTTCAAGCTTGAGACTATGAAATCTATGTAGTCCATTGGAAGGTCGCCCGCGCATAAAACCGCGCTTACGTCTCCGAAAAGCTGCTTGACGGCCGGATTGTAGATAAAGGGGTCTATTTCATCGGAAACGCAAAGGATTTTCATATTTACGAGGCTTTGTCCAAAATCTTTTCCAACTGGTCTTTTCCGACCAATTCAAGCGGACGGTTTTCCGCGGCTTTCTTTGCGGTGTGGGTAAAGCCTGAGCTTGAAAGGACGTAGGCTTTTGTGCAGTTTTTGCTTTTGATTTCGTCAAGGGCTTTGAGAGTGACGGCGTCTTCAATCGGATTTGATTCCCTGTAAAAGTATAGAAGATAAGACTGCTTTCTGACAGAGCGCCAGTCGGCGTTCGAGCCTTCCGTCGCGATGATTTGGCAACCCCATTTCTTTTGCTCGGCCTGTTGCGGTTGGAAGCCCATGCCTTTTACGCAAGCGTTCTTGCAGATTTCCAAGAATTCGGCTTCGCTTGAAGTCAAGTATTCCTTGAGGGAGTCGTTGGCCTGCAAGTCCTTGTATTCAGCCAGTTTTTGGCCTACGTCGCGGAAATTCTTTTGTTTTGCCGCGATTTTTTGCCACTGTTCGATGGCTTTTTCTATTTTATGGTTCTTTTCAAAGCAAGCGGCCAGGAAGTAGCGGGCGTAAAGGGTTTCGGGATTCTTTCCGTCTTTGTCGGCGCTGATGGCCCTTTCGTAGCAGTTCATCGCGTTGTCGATGCTGTTTCCCATCATGTAGCAGGAGCCGCTTTCTATCAAGGCCTTTTGTCGGTACTGGGGGTCTCTCTGGGCCTTTTCAAAAGACCTGATCGCTCCCGGATAGTCCTTGCCGTCTTTAAGGATTTTTCCCTGGAAATAATAGGTTGAGAAAGTTTCCGGAGAGAGGCGGATGGCCATTTCTATTTCGCGCTTGGCTTCGTTTACTTGCTTGGCGCGGTAAAGCAAAAGTCCCATGGCGGCGTGCGCCTTGACGTTCTTTTTGTCGTATTTGAGGGTTTTGTCGTAAAAGCCCAAGGCCATGTCGGGATGGTTGTTGTTGTCGTAGATTTGGGCGACTTGAAAGTAGTTGTCGGCCACGGTCGGCTCAAGCTTTGTCAAAAGAAGGTATTGCTTGAGGGCGTCTTCCTGCTGGTTGAATTTTGAGTAAAGTCCCGCGATGGCTTTTCTGAACTGCTGTTCGGGCAGGCGGTTGTCAAAGATTCCGTTTTGGTCAACGTATTTGAGCTCCATCAAGGCAAGCTCGTTCTTGTTGTCGGCCAAATAGGCCCTTCCCAAATAGTAGTGGGCCAAATAGTCTTTTGGATCCTTTTGAAGAATAGCCTTGGCCAATTTGATGGCCGACTGAACCTTTCCCTGTTTTAGCAATCGTTGGACGCCTTCAACTTTTTTTGGAGCCGCCAGATTCTTGACTGTAAAAATCAAAAGCAAGACGACGACTGCGCCCAAGAGAATTATTCCAACTAACTGCGCCACTTCCATAGCAATCCGCTCCCCAAAAATATTGCTTGTTCTTATTGAAAAAAACGTTGATTTATGCAATTATGCCATATATGGGAATAAAACTCAATACTTTTGCCGCCATTATTTTTTCTCTGTTTTTTTGCGGAAGCCTTTTTGCCCAAGCTTCAAACGAAGGCATGTCCTTGTTTGAGCAAAACAAGCCGGCTGAGGCCATCGCCTTTTTGGAGGCCGACATCGCTTCCGGGAATCCGCTTCCAGAGGAATACAATTACTTGGGCTTGGCTTACTACCAAATCGGAAACTACGAAAAGTCAATCGAGGCTTTTAAAAAGGGAACCAGCGTTCCTGGAACAAATAAAAAGCTTCTTTACTTTAATTTGGGAAATTCATATTTCGCGCTGCAAAAATGGCAGGAGGCCTTTGACTCATACTCAATGGCGTCCGTGGCCGATCCGTCTTACGCCGCTCCTGTTTTGAACAAGGCCGGAGTTGAGCTGAAGCTTGACAAGCTTGTCGAGGCGGTGGCCGACTACAAGCGCTTTTTGGTTTTAAGGCCCGAGGACGAGCAAAGGCCTCAAATCGAAAAGTTGATAGCCTTGATTGAAGGCGAGCTTGCGGCTAGGGTTGAGCGAGAGCGTTTGGCCGCTGAGGAAGCCGCCCGCATAAAGGCCGAGGAAGAGCGCATTGCCCGCGAGAAGGCCGAGGCCGAAAGGCGGGAGCTGGAGCGCCGTCTTGAAGAAGAGCGCTTGGCCGCCCAAAGACGGGCAGAGGAAGAGGCTCGCAGAAAGAAAATGCTCGAGGACATCGCGGGCTCTTTGCGCGATTCCAACGAAACGACAAACATAAACGCCGACGCGGAAGAATCCATTGAATACGATTACGATTCGGACATCGACTAAAAAAAGAGGGGGATAAAAATGGCGGAAAAGAAAAAAACTGAAAGCGCAAAAAAGCCCGCGGCAAAATCAAGCGCGGCAGCTAAAAAAACGGCAACGCCAAGAACAAGCGCCGCTTCAAAGCTCGCGGCAAGTTCCGCCGCAAGAAGCTCGACAACAAGAAGCGCTTCCGCAAGAACTGCGGCTCCAAGGCCAGCAAGTTCGACACGGCCCGCTAGCTCAACAAGGCCGGCTGCAAAAAGCGCGGACGAGCTATACGGAGAAAGCAATTCAATTCCGTTTCAGGCTGAAGATAGAAAAGACTCTTCAAAAAACAAAAAGATTGTCTTGATTGTCATTGCCGGCCTTTTGCTTTTGCTCCTTCTTTTGTGGGGAGGCTCAAAAGTCCTTTTTGGCGGCTCTAAAAAAGGCTCTTCCGCTGAACGAAGCAATACTTTGGCTTTGGCCCAAAAATACTTGGACAAGGGCCAATACGACAAGGCCATGGATTTGCTCAACAGCCTTTTGATTTCAAATCCGAACGACGAGGAAGCCGACAAGCTTTTGGACCAGGCGATTCAGCTAAAAAACGAAAGCGACCAAGCGGCCGCCTCTCAAAACTCCGCCCTTCAGCAGGGAGACCAGTCATACAACATAAACATTGACACTGACGAAATAACGAACGCCCTTCGCGAGCAAAACGAGCGCAGCCAGCAAATGATAAACGACTTGCTTGAGCAGCAGCGCCAAAGCCAGAACGAGCAAAGGGAACAGGCCGCCGCCGAAAAGAAGGCCGCCGAAGAAATGAGAAAGCAGGAAGAGGCCGAGCGAAAGGCAAAGGAAGAGGCGCTCGCGAAGAAGAACGCGGCCTTAAAGTCTAAAATCGGCGAGATAAACGAAAAGATTTTGGCGGGAAAGGCGGACTTGAACACAGGAAACATTGACAGCGCCTTGTCAAACTTTAACAAGGCCGTTTCCCAGCTTCCGCTTTCTGAAGGAGAGCCGGCTTTTTCCGCTTCAAAATACAGCGAGGTGGCGAGCGCCTTGTACGAGGCCGGCGAGAACGAAAAGGATCCCGTCAAAAAAGACAAGTTGAACCAGGCGGCCATAAATTACGTCAACAAGGCTTTGAGCGTAAACCCAAACGACCCTGTGAGCCATTACATCTTGGGAATGAACTACATCGACTCGGGCGATTGGAACAAGGCCTCAAAGGAATTGGAGGCGGCCGTAAAGAACGATCCCGACAATTACCTGTATTACTATCAGCTTGGCCGAGTTCAGTACAAAATGAAAAATTATTCCGCCGCAAGGGCTTCCTTCGAGTCCTCCATAAAATACAATAGAAATTTTGACAGCGCCTATTTCAATTTGGGAATGACATGCAAGCGCATGAAGCAAAACAAAGATGCCTTGACCGCCTTTAGAAACGCCCATACTGTCAATCCTCAAAACTCCAAGTCTTATTTGGAAGAGGCTAGAATTCTAAAAGACTCTTACAACGACGCGCAGGGAGCCATTTCTTGCTACAACCAAGTTATTTCCATCGCTCCTGACAACAGCGCGGCCTTGAACGAGTGCGGCGTGGTTTATTCTAGCATCGGCCAATACGCAAAGGCCGAAAGCTACCACAGAAAAGCGGTGGCGCTTTTAAAGCCCGGCGAAACCGATCCTATCACTTACTACAATTTGGCGACCGCGCTTTTCAACCAGAAAAAAAATTCCGACGCTGAAAAATACTCAAAGCTTGCCTACGGCCAAAAGGATTCCCTCAAGAGCGCGAAGGATAGGGCCGTCATCGTTTACAACCACGCGCTTATCGAAGAGTCGATAGGGAACACGGACAAGGCCATCGTTCTTTACAAGGAAGTCTTGACTTTGGATCCTGACAACGCGAAGACAAAGACAAACCTTGGCGTAATATTGATGTCATTCAATCCGCCGGAAACTGACATGGCGTTGACTTACTTCCTTGACGCTTACAAGAATGAAAAGAGCTTTGAGCTTGAAAACAATTTGGGAAGCGCCTATCTTGCCAAAAAAGACTATTCTAACGCCGTGACGCACTTTCAAAACGCGCTCAAGAAAAGTCCAAAGGACAACACCGTTCGCTTTAACTTGGCCCAAGCCTATGCCGGAGGCGGAGAGTTTGACAACGCCAAGACTTGTTACTTGAGCATTCTTAACGACGATCCAAAGAATTACGACGCTTACATTGAGCTTGCAAAGGTTTTCATCGCGCTGAAAGACACTGCCAGCGCCGACAGCTATCTAAAGATTTTGCAGCAAAAAAGCCCGACCTACCGCAAGGCGGAAGTGGACGCGCTTTTGGCCGCGACTTCTGTGAGCCAAACCGAGCGTTAGGTTCTTTTTACAAGCTCAAAGAATTTTTCTTTTGTGATGACCGTCCAGCAGGGGCGGCCGTGAGGGCAGTGGGGGTCGGGGAGCTCAAAGGCTTTTTTGGCCAAGTCTTCGGCGGCCGCGTCGTCAAGAACGTCTCCGTCTTTTACGGCGGAGCGGCAGCTGGCCATCGCGGCGATTTTTCTTATCAATTCCTTGGGCTCGATTCGCTTTTCAAAAATCAATTTTTTCAGCTCGATGATTCCGCCCTTCCACATTGAATTTATTGAAGTGAAAGTCCAAACGCAGTCGCCGCTTTTTTGGCATTCAAAGCCGAACCTTCTAAGTTCGTCCGCGATGCTTTCCATGTAGCGGTCGTCTTCTTCGGAATCCAATTCGATTTTTTCAGGAACCAAAAGCGACTGCCTTTGATTTTGGCCTTCCATCAATTTGTCGAACAAAAGCCGTTCGTGGGCCGCGTGTTGGTCAACAAAGTAAAGGGACTTGTTTTTTTCGATTATGATAAAGACGCCCAAGGCTCTTCCTATGTAGCGGAAAGATTCTTGTTCAGCGAAGGGCTTTTTTTCAAACAGGGAGGCCTTTGCTGAAAAATTGTCGCGGGCAAAGTCTTCTGAAAAAAATCCAGGAGCCCCGCTAAAGGCCTGGCTTTCGTTTGGCGCGGGGCTTGCGACTTTTACGCTTGGGCTTCTTTCCGTGATTCTTGGAGCGCGGCCCGCTCCGTAAGACGAGTTTGCGTAGGGGGAAGAATAAGAAGCGCTTCTTTGGCTTTCAAAACTTTGCGCCTTTTGCCAAGTTTGCGATGGCTTTTCTTCCGTTCCGGCCAAATCCGCAAGGGAGCTGATTCTTTCGTAAGGGCTTTGCGGACAATCGCTTTGGTTGAAGTCGTTTTTTGGCAAGTCCCTTTGGCTTTCAAAGCCGCCCTTCATTTGTTTAATCGTAAGGGCCCTGAAAAATTCTTTTAGAGAGGAGCTCACTCCGTGATGGAGGGATGCGATGTCCTTGAAGCGGGCCTCTTTTTTTGCGGGGTGAATGTTGAAGTCCACCAAGTCTGGCTGGACTTGCGCGTAAAGGGCGGCGGCAGGATGCGTTCCGTTTGGAAAATATCCTTGCGCTCCGTATTCAATCGCTTGGACCAAAGAGTATTCGGCGATACGCCTTCCGTTTACAAAAATGTAAATGTCCTTTCTGTCCTGACGCGCTATGCAAGGGTCTCCGATTACAAGGCTGAATGAAAAGCCGTTTCCTTTTCCTTTGATTTCGTAAAACAAGTCCGGACTTTGCTTAATGTCGAGCGCGGCTTGAAAGCGTTCCTTTAACGATTGCGCCCTAAAGTCGTTCCTTATTTGTCCGTCGACTGTAAGCCTAAAGGCGATGTCGGGCCTGGGCATTGCCTTTTCCAAAAAAGTTTGGCGGCACATTTTTGTTTCGCTCGCGGGCCTTTTTAAGAATTGCCTTCTGGCCGGAAAATTTTCAAAAAGATTTTCTGAGCAGACAATCGTTCCTTCAACGGCCGCGCAGGGCTCCAAAACGTGGTCTTCCGTTATGGAACAGCGCATTTTCCATTCGCCGCTTGCAATGCTAAGGCGGGAAACTGCCGCGATTGAGGCGAGCGCTTCCCCTCTAAAGCCAAGGGTTGTCAAATTAAGCAAGTCAGTGTCGCTTGAAATCTTGCTGGTTGCGTGAGGATGCGCGGCCAGCAAAAGATTTTCGCGGCTCATTCCGCAGCCGTTGTCCTGAACCCTGATTCTGTCGATTCCGCCGTTTTGAATCTCAACGTCAATTTGGCTGGCACCAGAGTCAACCGCGTTGTCAAGCATTTCCCGGACTATCGCGTTTGGCCTGTCTATTACTTCGCCGGCCGCGATTTTTCGCGCGGTTTCGGCGTTGAGAATTTTAATCTGTCGCTCAGAATTGTTTTGCGGCATAAAAATTATTGCCTAAGTCCAGTCTTTGGAGCGCCCGCCGAACCGCTTGTTTCGTCCGTTTGCGAGAACAAGTCAAGCTCAGGACTGTCGCCCGCGCTTGCGGCCGGCTGGTTCATCAAGACTTGAATCTTTCCTTCGATTTTGTCTATTTCTTTTTCCATTCCCTTGGCGAGCTTGATTCCTTCTTCAAAAGACTTTAGAGCGTCCTCAAGCTTTACGTTTGGGTCTTTTATCGTTCGGCTTATTTCTTCAAGCCTGTCAAGGTTTTCCTCAAAATTTTTCATATCATCTCCCTAAAAAGTTTGCTTATAAAACGCGGCGCCTTTAAGAGTTCGACGCGGAATCTACCGTCGCCAAGATTTTTCCCTTGGCTGGAATTATTTCTATTTTGCTTCCTTGTGAAACTTGGTCAAAGGCGCTGATGATTTTTCCTGTTGTCGCGTCACGAACCATAGAGTAGCCGCGCTGAAAGAGGGAGCTGGGGTTCGCGTTTTCCAAAATCAGCATTTGCCTTTCAAGCTTTTGGCGGGCGTCTTTTATTCGCTCTTCCATGTTGGAAATCAAGTCTTCCTTGGCTCCGTCAAAGCGCTGCAAAAGGGGCTGCTCTATGTAACGGAATTTCAACTCAAGGTTTTCCGGAGAAAACTCTTGAATCATCAAGCGCAAATTCTTGATTCTGTTTTTTATTTCCGTTTCAAATTCATTTTCCTTTTGCTCAAAGTAGTAGAGAACGTCGTCCAAAACAGGAACGGCGATTTCCGCGGCGGCGGATGGCGTTGGCGCCCTTCGGTCGGCGGCAAAGTCGCAAAGGGCCCAGTCTATTTCGTGGCCCACCGCGCTTATCACAGGAATCTTTGAGTCGGCTACAGCTCGAACCACGCTTTCTTCGCTGAATGGAAGAAGGTCTTCCAAAGAGCCGCCGCCTCGGCCCACAATCAAAAGGTCGCACATCTTAAAGTCGTTCGCGATTTGTATTTGTCGGACAATGCTGGGCGCGGCTGTTTCTCCTTGAACTATTGCGGGAAACAAAATCACGTTCACGTATTTGCTTCTTCGCCTTGTAATTTGAAGAATGTCCCTGAGCGCGGCGCCGGTCTGGCTTGTTACGACTCCGATTGTGTCAGGAAAGGCGGGCAGGGGCTTTTTGCGCGATTCGTCAAAAAGGCCTTCAGCGTTGAGCTTTTTCTTTCGCTCTTCTAGCATTAAAAGAATGTTTCCGCTTCCGGCCAAGTCCATCGCGCTGATTACGATTTGGTAATTGCCGCGCGCGGGATAAACCGAAAGCTTTCCCTTCACTCTGACCAAGTTGCCGTCGCGAGGAATGAAGTTCAGCCTGGCTGCGGTTGACTTCCACATTACGGCTGCGATTTGCGCTCCGGAATCTTTTATTACAAAATAAACGTGGCCGCTTGAGCTTGGCCTGTAATTTGATATTTCGCCTTCAAGAATTATTTCGGGAAACGAGCCTTCGACAATGTCTTTGATTGCGTTTGTGAGTTGCGTTACGGTGAAGACTGTGTCGCTTTGATAAAAAGTTTCAGGCATGCCTTCACTTTAGCGCAAAGGAGCGAAAAATTCTAGCGCCTTATCTTTTCAAAAACGCCTTAATGTCGGAGCGAAGCTTTTTCGCGCCGGTGAATTGAAAGGCGTGGATTCCAATCGACGCGGCGCCTTTCACGTTAAGCTCAAGGTCGTCGGTGAAAAAAGCCTCGTCCGCTTCAACGCCTTCCGCGTCAAGAATCATTTTCCAAAAAATAGGATCCGGTTTTTTTACGCCCATCAATTGCGAGGCGTAGGTTTGGTCGAAGATTTCGTAGTCGCCGCGGGAAAGGTGGTTCAAATAGTGCGACTCAATCGTGTTTGTTCCGCAAACAACCCGGTGGCCCTTTTTCCGCAAGGCCAAAATCGTTTTTTTCACCTCTTCGTTCATCACGGGATGGAAATAAAAATGAAAGTAATCCGTTTCGATTTTTTTGCCGAGCCTGTCGCCAAGGCTTTTCCAAAATTCTTTTGTCGTGATTTTCCCGCAAGTCAAAAGGCTGAAATTGTCGCCGACGGCTTTTTCCATTTCCTCTTTTGAAACGCCAAGCGCTTTTGCGGCGCGGCCCCGGACTTCGCTTGCGTTTGTGGTGACAACGCCGCCCATGTCAAAAATAAAAAGCATTGTAATTCCTCCTAAAAGCCGGCGTTAGCCGTCGAGCGCGGACGCTCGAAAATCGCAGTTTTGCCAAAGGCAAAGTCTGCCGCGGCCAAAATAGCATGGACGCGATTTTGGTCACAATTCCTCCAAAAAACTATTTAAGAACAAAAGGCCTTCGCGCGTCATCGTGTAAAAGGCGTCTCCGCCGCGCTCGTTTTTTTCAAGCCATGCGAGCGCGCCGCCCTTTTTGCCTTCCGGCCGCCCCTTGAGGCCCAGGCGCGCGGCAAGGTCTTTTCCGTAACGGGCCTTGTATTCGGCCGCGCTTGCGCCGCGCTTGGTTCTCAAGGCAAGCATTAGGAATTCAAATTCCTCAGTGTCAAAGTCAAGCTCTTCGATTTGGCATGGAAAGTTGAGCGCGGCGCGGACGTCTTGGCCTTGCAAAGCCTTTTTTTCTTCCGACCAATATTTTATGTATTGCGCCGAATCAAGAACGTTTGTGTATCTAAAGCCAGTTGGCATTCCGTAAATCGTTCCAGCGGCTCCGGCTCCGGCTCCCAAATAGTTTTCCTGCGAC
Source organism: Treponema sp. (assembly GCA_024689365.1). Classification (GTDB taxonomy): domain Bacteria; phylum Spirochaetota; class Spirochaetia; order Treponematales; family Treponemataceae; genus Treponema_D. The sequence goes on from JAILDQ010000315.1 coordinate 14,561, forward strand.
CAATAAAAAGAATTGTGGCGGCTTTCAAATCCGGGCTTTGAAAAATTGCTCACTTCGTATTGCTCAAAGCCCTTTTGTTCAAGCAAGTTCCGGCCGTAAAGCCAAAGCTCTTCCGCTTCCTCCTCGTCGTAAGGAATTTTCTTTTCGTCGATTTTTTTCTTTAGCGGAGTTCCTTCCTCCAATGTGAGCGAGTAAAGCGAAATGTGATTCGCGCCAAAATCCAGCGCAAGCTTTATGTCCCGCTCCAAATCTTTTTTTGTTTGGAAGGGAAGGCCCGCGATCAAGTCTGCCGACCAAGAGCCTTGCCAAAAATCTTTTGCAAGAAAAAGCGCTTCTTGAATTTCCTTCAAGCTTGTTTTTCTTCCAATCGCGTCCAAGACTTTTTCGTTGCAGCATTGAATGCCAAGGCTCAAGCGGTTGATTCCGTTTTCTTTTGCGGCCAAAAGCGCTTCCCTTGAAATGCTTCCGGGATTCATTTCGATTGTCCATTCGCAGTCATGGGCGAGGGGAGCGGCGGCTTTTAAAGAGCGGCAAAGGCTTTTTAAATCTTCCGGCAAAAGAAGGCTTGGAGTTCCGCCGCCGATGTAAAGGCTTTTCCATTCCTCGACGCGAAATGCTTTTGCCAAATATTTGATTTGATTTTCCAAGGCTTTTTCGTATTCAGACGGAACTTCTTTTTGAGGCCGCGAAAAAAAATCGCAGTAGCCGCATTTTTGGAGGCAGTAGGGAATGTGAATGTAAAGGGGCGGCTTCACTTTTTTGACGCGAAAATTTTCAAGCGCTTGAAGGGGAAGAAATTCATCAAGACCCGCTTTTGAATCGCCGAGCCCTTTATTTTTCCAAAAATTCTAGAGTCAAGGCAAGCCAAGCGGTTGTCTCCCAAAACGTAATACTCGTCTTTTTCAAGAGTGATTTTGTCAAAGGAGCCTCTCGCTCCGATGCTGGGGCTCCAGCCTGCCGGCGGAACGCTTATGTCCACGCTGTAAGGAATTTGGTTCAACTCAAATTCCGTGAAAAAATGCTTTTCTTCGTTTGGCTTTACGTAAAGAATGAAGTCTTTCATGTAAATCGTGTCGCCCGGCAAAGCGACCGCCCGGCGCATGAAGGCCTTTTCTTTTTTCCAAGGATGAATCTTTTGAAAGGTCAAGCCGCCTATGAAAAAATCCGCCGCCTTTTGCGCGAAGGAAAGCTCCTTTTTTTCCTGCGAAATGACGACGATTTCTCCGCGCCTTATTTTTCCTCCCAAAGGACTGGCAAAAACAAAAGTTCCTCCCGGCACGTTCGGCTCCATTGAAACCGAACGCTGCTCGATTGGGCAAATCACAAAGGAAAGAATGGAATTCATAATCAAGAAAAAAGCCGCGACAAAGAGAATCGCGTTTCTGATGAAACGCCTTCTGGCTTGTCTCAGCGAATATGAAATCTCGTAGATGTTGTTGTTTTTGCTCATTGTTGACAATTTAGCGCAAAAGCCGCCTTCAAGTCAACGCGCTTTTTTTTTGCGGGCTTTGTATTGCCTACAGTCAATTTTAGCGCTATAATTGTAAGTTATGGCAGAAGGCGGAAAAAAAATCGCGGAAAACCGAAAGGCGCGTTTTGACTACTTTATCGAAGACTCTATTGAATGCGGAATTGTTCTTGAAGGCACGGAAGTCAAGTGCGTCAAGGGCGGAAACCTTTCATTTCCTGACGCTTTTGCCGAAATTATAAATGGTGAGGTGTGGGTGAAGGGCTTGCATATCGCCGAATATTCCTATTCGAGCGTGTTCAACCACAACCCGGACAGGCCGAAAAAGCTTTTGCTTCACCGCGACCAAATAAAGCGCCTGTCGCGCAAGGTTGACGAAAAGGGCTACACTTTGATTCCCTTGGACTTCTACCTGAAAAACGGCCGCGTGAAAGTTAGCCTTGGCGTTTGCAAGGGAAAGAAGGCCTTTGACAAGCGCGAGACAATCAAGGCCCGCGACACGGACAGGCTTTTGGCAAAGGAATTCAAGAAGAGGCTGAATGGTTAAAGACAAGTTTTTGTCAAAAATATTTATTCTCTTGGCGTTTTGCCTTTTGGCGCAAGCCTCGGCCCATGCGCAAGAGAAAAAATTCAACCTTTGCTATTACGGCGTGGTCACAAACGTCAACGACCAAAACATGCTCAACATAACCCAGGACTTGTTTTACGCGCAATTGAGGGGCGTGGGAAACCTGGAGCCCA
>JAILDQ010000324.1 GCA_024689365.1 Treponema sp.
ATGTGAAGGTTTCCCAAGAATTTTCCCGCAAGGCTAGCCAAGCCGTCTCCAAAAGCCAAGGCCAAGATTCCGACTGTCGCGGCTTGAGGCTTCCACAAAAGGGCCGCGCACGCGATTCCCAAAACCAAGGTCAAAGGCCCCAAGACGAATTTTCCCCTGTCGCGCTCGCGGGCGGCCATGTCGGTTATGTCGGAAATCAAAGGAATTTTTATTCCCTTAAGCGACAGAATTTGACTCAAGGAATAAAAGGCCGCGGCCAAAAACAAGAGAACGATTGTTGTCTTGTAAAAAAATTTCAGGGCAAGGGGAACAAGCGCCGAGCACAAGTGTATGGATTTTCTGAATATTTCCTTGTATAAAACTATAAGGCGGCGCTTCCATAAAACTCCGACATAAGGACAGTATATTTTCACTGCTCAAGGCCCTTTTCGCCGTCAAGAACGCGCGGAATGTCCGTATAAATCTCAGGCTCAAATTTTGGGAAAGGATTTGTGGCGTAGCGCAAATTCATTTCCGCCAAGTTGCTGCCGGGAAGTCGAACCATAGTCTCTTGGTTTCTAGTCATCGCGTCATAGTAGCGGATTGAATTTTGGAAGTTGACCAAAGAGGCCGCGTTCTTTGAGCTTGAGCCGCTCTGCCGCGCGATTCGGAAAAGGCTTACGCCCAAATTGTTCGAGGCCTTCATGTAAGTTTCAACCATATCGCCCGCGCGTTCGTCGGTCTGCGGAGAATCGATTCCGTATTTTTCGCGAACCAAGTCAAGGCGCTCAAGCAAGCGGTCGTAATAGCCTTGCGCGGCGTAATTGTCGTCCTTAAGCGAAAGGGTGTTGCCCAAGGCCAGCATCAAGTGAGAGTCTTCCGAAATCTGCTGGCTGGCCTTTATAAAGTTGTTCAAAGCGTTTTGGTAGTCTTCGTTTGAGTAGTCGATGTAGCCTACCCTGTAGCGGATTGAAGGCGTGTCGTTTTTGTTGTCGATTGAATTTTGGTAATTCATTCTGGCCGCGTCCAAATCGCCTGAAATGAAGTAGTCAAGGTTTCCCATGTCGGAATACATGACGCCAATGTTTTTGTCCGAGTCAAAATTGCTTTGGCGCTTTTTGCTTTCAAAAAGCTTGAGGCCGTCGTTGAATGTTTTTCTTGCCAAAAGGTATTCGCGGTCGTAAAGGTATTCTTCGCCCAAAAGCCTGTAGTTGTTCAACTGCTTGTAAATAGAGCGCTTTCGCAAATTGGTCGCCTTGTCAAAAAGCTTTTCGGTGAACGAAAGGGATTGCAAGGCCTTGTTGTGGTCGCCGACATGCACGAAGTAGCGGGACAAATTGTAATTGGCGATTGGATCTTCCGGCGCGGCTTTTACGGCAAAGAGCATCATATCGCGGACGTCTTCGATTTTGTCCCGCAAGAATTCCTGGTCGGCGGGAAGGGGCTCGTACTGCTTGTCCAAAAGATATCCGCTCAACTCGGTCCAGTCTGCGGCGCCCAAAGACTTTTCGCCCTGAACAAAGAAGTATTCCTTTAACTCCAAGACGTTTCGCAATTGGTCGGTGCGAATGTTGTAGCGCAAGAAGCGGCTCTGGTAAAGGTTGGGATTCTTGCTTCCGTAAAGCTGCTGGAGCTTTGAATATGTTTGATACGCGTCTTCAAATTTCGCGGGGTCTCTTTCCGAGGCCCATTCCAAGTAAGTGTCGCCCAAGGCCAATATTCCGTCGGGGTCGTTGACGTGGTTGTCCAAAACTTCGCGCTTGAGAATCTCTTCCGCCAACTCGTAATTGGCCAAGTCTTCAACTTCCATTTGAGCGTACTCAAGGCCGGCCTGCTTGTCGTGGTTAAAGCGTTTCAAGATATTCTTGTAGAAAAGCTCTGACAAGTCGTACTGTTTTTTTGCGCGGTAGGCCTGGGCGTATCTGAAGAACCATTTTTTCTTTGACTTGTATTTTAGGGCCTCGTCAAATTTATCTTTTGACAAGGGGAACTCGTCGCGCTGAATAAGAACGTAGCCTTCTTTGTAAATCTTTTCGGCCATAAGGGGCTTGTAAACAAAGCGGTGGCCCAAGTATCCCAAGCAGAACAAAATCATTCCCGCGAAAATGCCAATGATTATGGCGGGAAGAATTCTGCTCTTCAACTGATAGGCAAATGAAGACTTGTAGGCCTCGTACTCCTCGGCGCTTCGTCGTTCGTAGTCGCGCGGAACCGGAAGGCTTATGTCGAGCATTTTTTCCAAATGCCCCGCAAGCTGCCTGGCGGTAACCTTCTTCAATATTTTTTCGATTACCTCAAAAACAACCTCGTCGGTAAATTCGTTTTTGGCAATCATGTCCTCAACGGCTATGCGCACATTAAGGGGATAGTCATGCAAGTTCTTCTTGAACTTTTCGTATTCTTCTTCTGTAAGGGCTGTCCTTTGCTTTCCGTCACCGGTAACGGCTCCCGTAAAGTCAACTTGGTCAAGGCCGCCCTTCTTGCCATCGTTGGCGTATGGATCGGCGCCCTCTTCTGAAAAGCCGGGAATGCTAAAGTCGTCGCCCGAGCCTTCAAGGTCAAAGTCGTCGCTGGCCTTTGAAAGCTGGCTGTCAGTGTCTTGAATGTCAAAGCCGTCAAGGGCGGACGCGGTGGCGTCGTCAGCGCCGCCAAGGCTTTCTCCCGGCAAGGCGCCGTCTTGAGGAGCGCTTTCTTCCGCGCCAAAGGAATCGGGCATGTCGAACGAAGCGAAATCCATTCCGTCCGTGTTGAAAATGTCTTCGTCGCCTTTTGGAGCTTCGACCGCGGCGTCAGAGATTTCCTCTCCGCCGGCGTCGGGCAAGCCAAAATCGCCAAAGTCCGGAGCGTCCGCGCTTGGGGCAGACGGCTCTTCTTCCGCAGGGCTTTCTTCCAGAGGCGCCTCTCCAATCTCGTCTGAAGCGGGGCTTTCGGCCAAAGGATTTTCCTCTCCAAAGGCGTCCATATCCATGTCGGGAAGGTCAAAGCTTTCTTCGGAAGCGGCATCCGTTTCAGGCGCGGCTTCCATTTCTGGAGCGGCGTCTCCATCGTTATTCAAGGCGGAAACTTCCGGAGGAACTTCGCTAATTTCCTCGGGAAGATCCATGTTCAAGTCTATCGCAGGGCCGCCTGCAAATTCCGCGTCGCTTCCAAATTCCAAATCGTCAGACGCGGCGGTGGCGCTTTCGTCAGCGGCCGCTTCTTCTGTCGCGGACTCTCCTTCCAATGGCGGAATATCGTCCATATTGAAGTCCATTCCAGCAAGGGGGTCGGCTTCGTCGCTCGCGCCGGCTTCGGAAATAGGCTCGGCTTCCGCTTCCGTTACTGGTTCGGCGGCAAAGGAATCTTCTGCGGCCGTTTCTCCAGAAAGAGGCTCTCCTTCCAATGGCGGAATGTCGTCCATATTGAAGTCCATTCCAGCAAGCGGGTCGGCTTCGTCGCTTGCGCCGGCTTCGGAAATAGGCTCGGCTTCCGCTTCCGTTACTGGTTCTGCGGCAAAGGAATCTTCCGCGGGCGTTTCTCCAGAAAGAGGCTCTCCTTCCAAGGGCGGAAGGTCGTCCATGTTAAAGTCAATTCCAGCAAGAGGATCGCCTTCGTCGCTCGCGCCGGCTTCGGAAAGAGGCGCGGCTTCCGCTTCCGTTACTGGTTCTGCGGCCAAGGAATCTTCCGCGGCCGTTTCGCCTGAAAGGGGCTCGCCTTCCAAGGGCGGAAGGTCGTCCATGTTAAAGTCAATTCCAGCAAGGGGGTCGGCTTCGTCGCTTGCGCCGGCTTCAGAAAGAGGCTCGGCTTCCGCTTCCGTTACTGGTTCCGCGGCAAAAGAATCTTCCGCGGGCGTTTCTTCCAAAGGAGGCTCCGAGCCTTGCATTTCCTCGACTTCAATTCCGTCAAGCGACGAAAAGTCTTCGGTCGGGCTTTCTTCCTTTGCCTTTGGCTCTTCAACCGCCGGCCTTTGAACAGGCGGTTGCTCGGGAAGCTTTCCAAAAGGACCTGTGGCGTAATAAGGCGGATTTTCCTTTGAAACGGGCTTGTCAGTAAAAATGTCGGGCTTTAAAATCGCTATGTCGTCTTCAACCGGAAGGGGCTTGAAGACGGGCTTTTTCTTTTTTTCTTTTGCTGAATTGGGAATCTCAAATTCTTCAACGTCGTCGCCGAAAATCGCTCCGGCGTCAACGTCTTTTGAAGAGGCGCTTTCTTTTTCAGGCGGAGAGTATTCCTCAACTTCAAGTTCGTCCAAATCGCCAAAGTCAACTTCTTGCGGCTTCGCGCTTTCGGGCTCGGGAGTTTTTGGCAAGGGAGAGCTTTCTGGCTTTGGAGCGGCCTCAGGCTTTGGGGCGCTTTGGACCGGCGGAACAGGCGGCGCGCTTTCTGTTTTTTTCTCGGCGCCTTTATTGGGATTGAGTATCGCGTCCAATTCAGGAATGCCGGTGGCGCCAGAAAAGGCGGAGGCGTCTTTTTTGCCCGGGCCGCCCATCAAGGCCGCTATGTCAGGCTTTTTTTCGTCAGAGGCTTCTTCAAGAACTCCGTCGTCGTCAAAGCCAAATCCAGAATATCCCGATCCGCTTATGCCCTTTGGCGGAGGCGGCGGAGGTTCGGGCTCTTTTTCTTTTTTGGGAGCGGCGGCCTTTTTTGCCTTGGATCCCTTGTCTTTGCTTTTAGACGCGTCGGAAGAGTCGGCTCCAAAGGCGCTCAAATCCAAGTCGTCGGCTCCGGAAGCGATTCCGCTTAAAAGGTCGTCAACGCTAACGTCGGAAGTCGCCTCGCTTTCCTGTCCGGCGCTTTCGTCCGCAGCCTCTTCTTCCGGCTCGGGTTCGGGCTCAGGTTTTTCAGGCATTCCAAGAACAAAGTCTTGGCTGTCGTCAATGTCTTCGATTGTGTCTGGAATCAATACGGGGACGGCTTTTTCGCCCCGCTCGGCGCGCAGTTTTATTTCGTTGCCTAATTTGAGAACGGTTTCGCTTAATTTTTTTAATTGGCTATAGCCAGGCATACCCTAATTTTTCCCCACGCCGGAATAATAAAATTCCATTGAACATTATACACTAAATTTTCGGTTTTTACAATAGTAACTTTAAAAAAAAATGCCGGCGGGAAAAAGGCGGCGGGGCCGGAAAAAAAAGCTTCAAAGCCGCCTTGCAAAGAATTTTCGCCCTGCGCTAGCGTTCGCCTGCAGCCGCCTCGGAAGAGTCTGACGCGCAAAAGCTTTCTTCCGATTCCGCCGCCTTTTTTGCGTATTTTAAATACGCGCTGATTCTGTAGGGCTTGACGCTAAGGATTTTGGCAAGGTCCTTGTTTTTGGGAGACACAGTCATTCTGCAGCCTTGCAAGAGGCGGTTTTTGTTTTTCCACGAAGAAAGCTGGTAGTCCAATTTTTTCTTTGTCTTTTTCCAAGCCTCTGTGCCTGGCTCCAAAGCCGCAAGGCGTTCCCGATACTTGCAAACGAAATACCAGGCCTTGCTCCGCATTTGCTCAAGTCTTTCCCTTTGCTCGCTTTTTTCAACAAGGGAACCCTTTATTTTTTCCAAAGTTTCGGCGACGCATTGGCTTGAACAGCCGCAATAGCCGCTGACCCTCTTGATTTTTTCATCGTCCATGTACCAAGCCGACTTTAAGGCCAAAACCAAAGCGGCCCTTTGCTTAAAAAGATTTTCCCTAGTTTCAAGCTTTCTCCCCGGCCTGCTGAATATTCTTTTAAATACAAGGGGCGGCTCGTCTTTTTCCAGGGGGCGTTTTTCAGGCAGCCCGCGGCTTTCGTAAACCGCCAAGGTTTTTCTTGCGATTGAAGCCTCGTAAATGCCTTTTACGCTCGGAGCGGCGGCCCTGTCGCCGGCCTCGGACTCCAAGCGTTTTTTTGACCAAGAAAGCCTCATTCCCGGAATCGAAAAGTAAATGTAGGCGCCCAGAGGGCCAAGGCTCTTGTCGTAGCGGTCCATCAAACCTTCAAACTTCGGAATCATTTCCAACAAAAAATCGCTTCTTTCGTCCTCATCCATGTCCAAAAGGTTGAAGCGGCCGGGATTTGTGTAAACGACTTCCATAATCTTCATCGCGGCCTCTTTTTTTGAAAGCTCCCCTTTTTCGCATCTCGCTGGAATCAAGTCCAAAATTTCGACTTCCCTTTTCTCCATTTTTTCTTCTCCTAATTTTTGGTATAAGGGTCAATAGCAAAAAGCGCGCCAACTTTATTTTTTAAAGGAGTTAATTTCCAAAATAAACAAAATATTTTCAAAAAGCCTCCTTTCTAATATTTTTTTAGCAAAAAGAATGCTATTTTTGTAATAATCTGAAAAAATTGTAATATTTTGTAAAAGAACAAGACCACGGACTAAAAAGAACGCTTGCGCAGAAAGGCGCCATTCGCTATTATGTTCTATATGAAGATATACCTTGCCACAGGAAACTTGAACAAAAAGCGCGAAATCAGCCAGGTTTTGCCGGATTTTGAAGTCGTGATTCCAAAAGAAATGGGAATTGAATTTGATCCTGAAGAAACGGGAACGGACTTTTACCAAAACTCAATGATAAAGGCCCTGGACTTGTGGCATAAGGCCCGCTCGCTCGAAAAAGAGCCGCCCCTTGTAATGGCGGACGACTCGGGCATTTGCGTGGACGCCTTGGCTGGAGCGCCGGGCGTTTGGTCAGCCAGATACGCAGGCCCCGACTTTATGAAGGGAAAGCCCGACGGAAGCAAAATCAGCCAGGACGAGCAGAATAAATTTTTGATTGAACAAACAAGCGCCGCCTTAAAGGACGGCCTTCCACAAAACGGAAGCCTTTACCTTAACGGGCCGCGAAGCTGCCATTACGCCTGCTCCATGGTCCTTTTGGTCAACCCCAGCCGCTTTTTCATCGCCCAAGAAACTATGGAAGGAAGCGTCATCGACCGCATCCAAGACGCCCGCGGAACAGGCGGCTTTGGCTACGACCCGATAATCTATATCCCCAGCCACAATAAAACCGTCGCCGAACTCACCGCCGACCAAAAGAACGCCATATCCCACCGCGGCAAAGCCACCCGCGCCATCTTGGAAATAATAAAAAAATTGTAAATTAACCAAAAAGGCGGGGCCCAGCGACGAAAAAAGCGCCTTAGGTGCCCCCCGTCGTTCGCTAGCGGCTTTACGCCTTCGGCCAAGCCGCGTCGCTGACGGGACCCCACCAAGGCTTTTTTTCTGCGTCCCGCCCCTTGTTTTGCCTTAATTATTCTAAATTTTCTAAAAAAGTTAAAAAAAACGCGGAAGGCGCGGGGCGGCTTGCGGAAACTCTCTGTTTGCGCCGCCGCGTAAGCGGCGAAGTAAAAAAGTTTCAAGCGCAAACAGCGAGTAGCGCAGTTATCAAGCGGTTCCGCAATGACGCAGCCGCAACTGGGAGCGTTTTTTTTTCGCCTTTTTTTTATATTTTTTTCATTTTTTTTTAAAAAATTCGCTAAAGTTTTTGCGCCTCCTTTCCGAAAATAATTATGAAGAGTTATGAAGGGTAAAGTTCCGTACGGAACCGACTTCAGACGAATCAGTATAAAACTGCGTGGATGTAGCCTTGTTATGCTGAAGCGCAATTTTATACTTTTGGAGCAAAAAGGATTTTGCTCATCGACATATTTCCAAGGAGGAAATCTATGGTTATCAACCACAACATGTCAGCTATGTACGCCAATCGTCAACTCGGCGTAACGGGTCTTGGTCTCTCCAAAGACATGGAAAAACTCTCTTCAGGCGAAAGAATCAACCGCGCCGGCGACGACGCTTCAGGACTTGCAGTTTCTGAAAAAATGCGCGCTCAAATTCGCGGTTTGAACCAGGCTTCAGAGAACGCTCAGAACGGCATCAGCTTTATCCAGACAACCGAAGGTTATCTTCAGGAGACAACTGATATCATGCAGCGCATCCGCGAGCTTGCTGTTCAGGCCTCAAACGGAATCTATTCCGACGAAGACCGCATGCAGATTCAAGTTGAAGTCAGCGCCCTTGTTTCGGAAGTTGACCGCATCGCTTCTAGCGCCCAGTTCAACGGCATGAACATGCTCACAGGCCGCTTCGCTCAGCCGCAAGGCGAGAACGTTGTGACAGGCTCTATGTGGTTCCATATCGGCGCCAACATGGACCAGCGCATGCAGGTGTTCATCGGAACTATGACAGCCGAAGCCCTTGGCGTACGCGAAATCGGAACAGAGGACAAGATCAACTTGGCCGCTCCGGATGACGCGAACCACGCGATTGGCGTAATCGACGAAGCGCTCAAGAAGATCAACAAGCAGCGCGCCGACCTTGGCGCCTATCAGAACCGCATGGAGTACGCCGTTCGCGGCCTCGACATCGGAGCTGAGAACTTGCAGGCTTCTGAAAGCCGCATCCGCGACACAGACATGGCCGCCCAGATGGTTGAGTTCACAAAGAACTCTGTCCTCCAGCAGGCCGGAACTGCGATGCTCGCCCAGGCGAACACACAGAGCCAGAATGTTCTGTCGTTGTTGAGATAGTCTGACTGTTAACGCATAAAGTGGAGGGGATGGGCGAAGAAGTCTTAAGGTTTCTTTGTCCTCCCCTTTTCTGTATGCAAAAGCCTTGACAAATCCCAGCAATAGGTCTAAAATTGTAGTAACTATAGGCGCGCTTTCAACCGCGCTTTGATCTTTGACATACACAAGCCAGCCATGGCCTAACGCGGCGGCGGGGATAAAAGCTTTCGAAAAACGAGAGTTTTTGTCCCTGCCGCAATGGGGTTGAAACGTGCCGGGGGCGCATAAACCGGCATCGCCTGCGCGGACGGGACGCATTGCAAGATGTGATGCAGTTTTTATAACACATGGAGGGCTTAACATGATTATTAACCACAACATGAGCGCTTTGTATGCTGACCGCACTCTTGGCATGTCAAATGACGCCATCATGGGCAACATTGAAAAACTCAGCTCTGGCGAAAAGATCAACCGCGCTGGCGACGACGCTTCAGGACTTGCAGTCTCTGAAAAAATGCGCAGCCAAGTTCGCGGCTTGAACCAGGCTAACAGAAACATCCAGAATGGTGTTTCTTTTATCCAGACAACAGAAGGATACTTGCAGGAAACTCAGGACATCCTTCAGCGCATTCGTGAACTTTCAGTGCAGTCTGCCAACGGAATCTATTCCGACGAAGACCGCATGCAGATTCAGGTAGAGGTTTCTCAGCTTGTTTCTGAAGTTGACAGAATCGCCAGCCAGGCTCAATTCAACGGAATGAATTTGCTCACAGGAGCATTCGCCGCTGAAGGAAACCGCATTATGCAGTTCCAGATTGGCGCCAACATGGACCAGAACGCGAGAGTGTTCATTGGAACTATGACAGCCCAGGCTCTTGGTCTCAAAGGCACACAAGGCACAGACGAGCAGGTTAGCATCGCTACGCCTGACAGCGCCAACATGGCGATTGGTACAGTGGACGCCGCGCTTACAACTGTTTCTAAGCAGCGCGCGGATTTGGGCGCTTACCAGAACCGCTTTGAGATGGCTTCTAACGGCGTACAAGTTGCTGCCGAAAACCTTCAGGCCGCCGAGTCTCGCATCCGCGACACCGACATGGCTTCTGAAATGGTTGAGTATACAAAGAACCAGATTCTCACACAGTCTGGAACCGCGATGCTCGCTCAGGCCAACTCACAGTCACAGAATGTTCTTGGCTTGTTGAGATAGTCAAAAAAATCGTAGTTGTTGAAGAGATTTCTGGATGTCATCTTTTTGACAAATACGTGGAAAAGGGAAGGCGCGCCCCTTCCCTCTTCCTAACTTTTCAGGAGGAACGCCTATGAATACAATCAGTAGCATAGGGCAGTCTTTGGCAATGGATGGCCAAACGCGCTACAATTCCGTTCCTATTAGTGCAGGTACAGGAAGTGTAGAGCAACAACTCAATATCGCGGACGGCGCAAGCGTCGTTCAAAACATTGAGGCAAACATGGCCCAAACCAAAGCTGATGTCCAGCAGTTGCAGCAACTGTCGGATCAAGTGATGGGACGCAGGCTTCAATTCTCTGTAAACAAAGAGTTGAACAGCGTTATAATTAGGGTGGTTGACCCCAGCACCAATAAAGTGCTTAAGGAAATACCGTCCGAGGACATGCAGAGGATAAAAATCAACATGCGAAAGACCATGGGTCTTTTGTTTGACCAAATGATTTAATGTCTCACATGGGATCATCTTCGGGGTTATATGGCAGGAATCGGCATACCGGGTGTCAGCGACAAGTATAAAACCAATGATCTCGTAGAAGGTCTGATGAAAGTAGAACGCATCCCGCTTACAAGGGAGCAGGATACGCTCGAATCTTACAAGACCCAGCAAAGCGCTTGGCGCGATGTAAATCAAAAAATGTCCTCTCTGCGAGACAGCGTAAAAACACTTTACTCGTATGACAACCCATTCAACAACAAATTAGCCTCTTCGAGCGATGAATACGCAATAACAGCCGACGCCGGGCGGGACGCGGCTTATGATTCTTTTAAAATTGACGTGGTGACCCCTGCCACTTGCGACCGCCTTTTGAGCAAAGAAATAGAAAAGGGAGAGGAAGTTCCCCAGGGAACTTACACTTTTAAAACCGGCGACAAAACAATCTCATATAAATGGCGAGGCGGAAAAATCGAGGACTTCATAACGTCCTTGAACAAGCGCGGAGCCAACACAATCAAAGCGTCTTTAATCGGCGTGAACCGGGGCAGAAAAGCCCTCTTGATTGAATCGCTGAAAACAGGAGCGGACAAGCGCCTTGTATTTGAAGACGCCGCCTTGGATTACGCGATAGAAAAAGAAATAATCAGAAAAACAGCATCGTCATCAAAAACCTTCGGAACGTCTTCCAGGGAATTTGAAAGCCCCCTTGACGACAACTTTTCGGCGACCGAACAAAAGGGCATGCCTGCCCTATCGATTGGCGGCGCCAAGGCCGGCTCGAACGGAATATCAGTTTCTCCGCGCGGAGGCCTTCAAATAAAGATTCCCTCAGACTTGGCGGCGAACGACAATTTGCGGGTGGAATTCACAATCAAGGCAAGCCAAGTCCAGGACATCGCAAAAGCCATGAACGAAAACTTGGGCCAGCCTGAAATTCCAGGAGCCGGAAGCGTGACCTTTGGCGGAATCACAATCGTCAACAAGCCCAGCGAAACTGGAATCGCCGCGCCGGCCGCCCCTCAAGAGCCGCTTGAAGAAATAAGGAACAATTCAGTTCTCTACGCGGTTTCGGCCTACGGAGACGAAAGCGAAATAGAGATTCCTCCGTCCGCTTGGAAGTTCGACCCGAACAGCGGCTCGGGCGAGGAAGTGAAAATCAGCGTCGACGCAAAGAAATTCCCAAAGCTTTCGGCCATCGCGATAAAGAACAGGAACACGGGCGTTCGCCTTGACGTCAGCGCGATGACGGCCTTTGACGCAAAAAAAGACTTGGGCTTTGAAGCCGTTCATCCCGTTAGCGAAGCCGGAGACGCCGTCATAAAATACGAGGGCATCACAATCACCAGGCCCGAAAACGACATCGACGACGTGGTTCCAAACGTCACCCTTCACTTGACCGACAAGACGGAAAGAACCGCGACCATTTCAATAAAGCCGGACACGGAAAGCGCCAAGGACGCCTTGATTCAATTCGTTGGAAAATACAACCAGACAATAGCCGAGCTGAACATTCTCAGCCAAAACAAGCCGGAAATAATCGAGGAGCTTGACTACCTCACCGACGACGAAAAGGAAAAGTACCATGAAAAATTGGGCCTCTTTTTCAACGACTTCAGCCTTTCCAGCGCAAAGGGCTCGATGCAAAGAATAATTTCGACCCGCTACAAATTTTCCGACAGCGCCACGGTCACGATGCTGAACCAAATCGGCATTTCGACAAACGCCACAAACTATTCGGGCTACAATCCTGGAAAAATGCGCGGCTACCTTGAAATCGACGAAAAAAAACTGGACGAAAATTTAAAGAACAACCTTGAGGACATCAAAAGGCTTTTTGGCTACGACTCGGACGGCGACTTGATTGTCGATTCAGGAATAGGATACTTGATTGACAAGCAGCTTACCAGCTACGTTCAGACCGGCGGAATCCTGGCGAACAAGGACAGCGTTTTGAACAGGCAAATCGACGCGTCGCAGAAAAAAATAACTAAACTTGAGAGCCAGCTTGACGATAAAGAAGCGGAGCTCCGTTCAAAATACGGACAGATGGAAGGAACCTTAAATTCCCTCGAGCGCCAGCAAGAAGGAATAAGCAACTTCACAAAACAAAATCAACGAGGAAATTAACGCAAGGAATAAAATATGGAACTTTACATAAACGGCCAAAAGCTTGACATTACTCTTGAAGACGAAAAAACTGTAGGCGATGTCTTGCGCTCGTTTGAGGAAAACGCCGCGCAAAACCATTGCGCCACGGTTGGCATTCACATAGACGGAAAGCAAATCAACGCAGAGGATTTTGACAAGGCCTCGCAAGCGCCGATAGACAGCGTGGAAAAAATCGACCTTTCGGTCGTTTCGGAAGACGCGGTCGCGGACGCATTTAAAAGCGCGGCTCAAGGAATAAACGAAACAGTTGACTTGCTGAAGCAAATTCCGGTTCAGCTCCAAAGCGGAGGCGACTCAAAGGCAAAGGCTTCAATCACGCATTTGGCGGACACGGTTGACAACTTTTGCCACATCATCGCGCTTTCAACCTTGTTCCCGGAAAAGTTCGGCGCGATAAAGGTTGACGGAAAAAACTTGAGCGGATTCTTCGAAGACTTCATGCCTGTATTCAACGACTTGAACGGAGCCCTCTCCAGCGGCGACACGGTAATGCTTGGAGACTTGGCGGAATATGAAATCAGTCCGCGTCTAAAGGCGCTCGCGGACGCCGTAAAGGATTTATAGGAGGACAAATGAATTCAGCGACTGGCTCGCCGGTAGCGGCGCGACAAACGGCCCTCCCCTACACAGTTATGGCGGCGGCCTTGATTGGCATCGGAGTTTTGTTTCTCCTTTGGCTTCTTTGGAGGCTTTTGCAAAAGCGAAAGGAATCTCCAGAATACATAGAGGCGCAAAAAATGCGGCCCACAAGTTTGCCGGACATTCAGGCTTTGGCAAAAAAAATCAACTTGGCCAGGTCGGAGTCACTAAAGCTTTACAACCTTTGCCTCCACTACAAAATAAGAAACATTTTGTATTCTTGGAACGAATTTGAATACATCGACTCATTCTTGCGCGAGGAATTTTCGCGTCTCAGACAAAAGAATTCCGAGGATGAAATATTCGAGCTTTTCAAGCTCAGGACGCATTTGGAAAAAATTTCCAACATGCAAAAAAGCATTCCTTCAAGCCACAACATTCCCGAAGGCTCAACGTTGACCCTTCCAGCAAGCGGCGGAAGATTCTTCAACTTCAAGATCCTCAAAAACGAGCAGGACAGCATCACCCTTGAAGCGCCAAAAGACTTTGAACAAAACGAAGCCTGTCCAAAAGCCCTCGATAAAATAGTAATGACTTTCTTGTCAAAGACAAACGTTCAATACGTTCTTTCAACCAGGGTCATTCGCTTTCAGCACGGACCTGGCGGAATTTCGGAAATGGTCATCCGCCACTCAAACGCGGTCAGCATGCAAAACCGCCGCCAATACAAAAGAGTCAACGTCAACGCAAATTGCGTTTTCAGCGCCGTTGAGGAAACGACCAACAAGCGCGGAGAAGTTTCTTATTCGCCCAAGGAAAACAAGTACGAAGCGCTTTTGGCGGACGTCAGCGCCGGCGGCTGCATGATTCAGACAAAGCTTCCGATTAAGCGCGACCAAAAATTGTGGATAAAGCTTTCCCTTCCTGAAAGGGAAGAATTCGAAGCGATTGCCTTGATTGTAAGCGCGCAAAAAAACAATGAAACGGGAATTTTCTCCCTTCACTGCGCCTTCATCGAGATTTCGCCGGCCAGCAGGAATGATATTTTTGCCTACGTCTTTAATTATTAAAGACTTGCATTTTCGGCAATTTAGCGCTATAATTTACGGAACACTCGGAGAATATGACTGTACTAGAACTTAACAATGTTGAGCGAGAGCCTGGAGCCATTTATTACATCAGGCGTTATCGGGCCGTCGCTAAGCTAAAGCTTCCGACTGAACTTGTTGATTCAAACATTGAATTCAGCATTGAGACAGGTCCGCTCGGCAACAAGCAGATAGAAGTGGAACTCTTGACTCAGCCCAATTATCCGGCGCTTCCGATAATCAAAGCGCTTAGGGACTATATAAACGAAAACGACAACGCTGGAACTCTGCCAATATGAAATTCCATTCCTCGTCCGCTGAGGAGACCATCGCGCTTGGCAAGAAAATCGGCTCGCAGTTAAAGGCGGGCGACGTTTTGGCGCTTCAAGGCTCTCTTGCAGCCGGAAAAACAACAATCACAAAAGGCATCGCTTTGGCCCTTGAAATAAAGGACACAATCACAAGCCCCACATTTTGCTTGATTTCAGAATACGAAGGAAAAATGCCCCTCTACCATTTTGACGTTTACCGCTTGCAAGGCTCGGACGACTTCGCAAACCTCGGCGCTGAAGACATGATTTACGGAAAGGGCGTTTGCTTGATTGAATGGAGCGAAAAAATCATGGACGAGCTTCCAAAAAAAACAATCATCGTGCGCTTGTCAGTCGCTGACGGCGATCCGAACGCCCGCGACATTTTCATCGAAAATTGGCCTTACGGAGAAATAAAATGAAAGCCTTAGCCTTGGACACAGCGATTTCTTGCATTTCAATCGCGGCTAAAAACGACGACAATTTGGCGAGCCTTGTTCTTGACATTGGAATGCGGCAGAGCGAAAAGCTTTTGCCCGCCATCAGTTATGTAATGGAAGAAGCGGGCCTTGAGCCTTCTGAATTGGACTATACCGTTTTGTGCGAAGGCCCCGGCTCGTTCACGGGCTTGCGGCTTGGATTTGCCGCCCTCAAGGCCCTTGAGCTTTTTGGCGGAAGAAAGGAAGACGGCCAAAGCTCAAAGATTCCCCTTTACGCGATAAATTCCTTGGACCATTACGCAGCGCCTTTCATGGATTTTGACGGAATCATTCTTCCGGCCATCGACGCCCACAAAGACAAATTTTACGCAAAGGCTTTTTACGCCAAAAAGGAAATTCTTCCTTGCGACGACTACGAGCTAAAAGCCTTGGAAGAAAAAATTCTTCAAAGCCCAGAAGGAAAAGAAGCTGACAAGATCATTCTTTGCGGCTTGGAAACAAAGGCGCTTTGCAAGGCTTTGGAAGATGAAAGCCTCTTTAAAGGAAAAAAGATTTTGGCGCCTAAAAGCCGCCTTGTGAATCTTGAAAGCCTTTTTGATTTGGCGGAAGAAAAAATCGCGCGCAAAGAAGCGCCTTTGGCCGATTACGACGGGCCCCAATATTTTAGGGCCAGCGAAGCCGAATTGAATCAAGACAAGAATAAAAATTAATCAGAAAAAACTAACGGCCGCTCAAGGCTTTTTTCCAGCGGCTTATCAACTGCAAGGCTGACATCGGCGTTATGTTGTCAATGTCGGCGCTTAAAATTTCATCCAATACAATTTCTTCGTCGCTAAAAAGGCCGGGCGCGTTTTGAGAAAAATGGCTTTGCTCCGGCTCCTTCTCTTGAATGTCGGGAACGGGAGCGTCTTGCGCCAAAAGGGGGCTGTCCGCGGCGAGCGACTGCAAATGCTTTAATATTTGGTTCGCCCTGTCGATTACGCTTTGGGGAATTCCCGCCAAGCGAGCCACATGGATTCCGTAAGAGTTTTGGCTCGCCCCTTCCTTAATTTTCCTTAAAAAGACAACGTTGCCTTCGGTCTCTTTAACGTCCATGCACATGGGCTTGATTGCCGGATGCTCCAAGCGGGAAAGCTCGTGGTAATGGGTTGCGAAAAGCGAGCGGCATTTTAGATTGTTCAGCAAATGCTCGCTTACGGCCCAAGCGATTGAAAGTCCGTCTTCTGTTGATGTGCCCCGCCCCACTTCGTCCATAATTACAAGAGACCTTTCCGTAGCGCCGCGCAAGATTCTTGAAGTTTCAGTCATCTCGACCAAAAAGGTTGACTCTCCGCGCGCGAGGTTGTCGCTGGCTCCGACGCGGCAAAAGATTTTGTCCACAAATCCAATCTTCGCGCTTGAGGCCGGAACATAGCTTCCCGTTTGAGCGAGCAAGGCTATCAAAGCGTTTTGCCTTAGATAAGTTGATTTTCCCGCCATATTTGGGCCGGTAATCAGCAAAAAAGCGGGCGACGAGCAAGCCGTTATGTTCAAGTCGTTTGGAACAAATTCGCCAGAAGGCAAATGGCCTTCCACAACTGGATGGCGGCCGCCGATTGCAAAAAAGTCAAGGCTGTCGTCAACAATGGGCTTTACCCAACGGTGAACGCGCGCTGCGTACGCAAAGGAGCAAGCGGCGTCGGTGTAAGAAACCGCGCGGGCCACGTTCAACAAATACGGAACGTATTCTTCCAATTGAGAGCGCACTTGAAGATACAATTCGCGCTCGGTTTCAACAATGTTCGCGTTGGCGGAATTCAATTCCTTTTCAAGCTCTTGCAAGCGCTCTGTGGTGTATCGGTCCGCGTTGGTCAAAGAGCGGCGCATTATAAAATGAGAAGGAACTTTGTCAACGCGGCCGCGGGTCACTTCCAAAAAGTATCCGTTGGCGTTGTTGCTCTTTATTCTCAGGTTTTGAATTCCAGTCTCTTCAATTTCTTTCGCAAGGTATTCGTCAAGGATTTTGCTGAAATTGTCTCGAATCTCCCTGTAGCGGTCCAGCTCTGGAGAAAAGCCGCTTTTAATGACGCGGCCTTCCGCCAAGACAGTTGAAGGATCGTCGCAAATCGCGCGGCCAATCAAGTCGATGATAAAGCGGGCGCCGCTTTCGTCAAAAGTTCCAAAATCGTATGAAGAAAGCTCCTCTTGAATTTGAAGCCAAGCGCTTAGACTTTGGGCAAGAGAAACCAAGTCTTTCGCGTGCGCCTTTTTCATGGCGATTCTTCCGGCCAAGCGCTCTATGTCAAAAACGCCGGCCAAAATAGTCCGAACATTTTGCAAAAGGCTTTCGTTTTCAAAAAAGAGCGAGACATGATTTTGCCGCGCCGAGATTTTCTTTATGTCCACAAGGGGAAAAGAAAGCCATTGGCGAATCGCCCTGTTTCCCATAGCGGTCAAAGTGTAGTTGACGCATTCAAGCAAAGTGAATTTTGAAGAGCCGTCGCGCAGGCTTTTTAGAATTTCCAAATTGCGCATTGAAGAATCGTCAATCAAAACATAGTCGCTGTCGTGGTAAACCTTTATTCCGGAAAGGTGGCTAAGCTCAACGCAAGCGGTTTTGTCCAAGTAGTCCAAAAGGAAGCCCGCGGGAGCCACTTCCGCGCTTGTTTCGTCAAGCGAAAAGGACGCCAAATTTTTTGTCTTGAATTGCCTTGTCAAGCGCTCGAAAGAAGTTTGCGATGAAAAATGCCAGTCAGGGTAAAAAGAGACCAAAACGGCCGGCATCGAAGCGAGGGCTTCCTTTACGATTTGGTTGTCGCGCAAAGATTGGGGAAGCAAAAGCTCCCTTGGACTTGCCCTGTTCAATTCCTTTAAAAATGAATCCGCCATTTTAGAGGCGGGCCAAGAAGTTGCCATGAACTCTGACGTGCTTACATCGACAAAGGCAAAGCCAGCCCTGCCCTTTGTGATTGAAAGCGCGGCCAAAAAATTGTTGCTGCCCTGCTCCAAATAATCGTCGTCAACGACAGTTCCGGGAGTGATTACTTCTATTACTTTTCGTTCGGTAAGGCCGCCGCCAGGACTAATTTCTCCGATTTGTTCCGCAATCGCAAGCTTTTTTCCAAGGCGCAAAAGACGGGCGATGTAAACTTTGGCGGCATGGTAAGGAATTCCGCACATGGGGCTTGAGCCCCTGTGTGTAAGAGTTAGATTAATCAAGCGCGAAACTTCTTTTGCGTCCTCGTCGAACATTTCGTAAAAGTCTCCAAGGCGGAACAAAAGAATTTCGTTTTTATGCTCGTTTTTTAACTTGTTGTATTGCTCCATTAAAGGAGTTAGTTCGGCCATTATTCTTGTTCCAAAGACTCGATGACCTTGTCGGTGATGTCAACCGCCGGGCTGTACCACAAAATAGAATTGCTTTGCTGCAAGTTGATCACCATGGAAAGGCCTTCGTTTTCGGCGACCTTTTTTATAGTGCGGTTCAAGTTTTTGTAAAACTCGTTGTTGTTGGAAAGGTTTTTCTTTATGTTGTTCAACTCAGTGTTTTTTTGCTGGGTGTAGGTCTTGAGACTTGAAGACTTTATCCTGATTGAATCCTGGTATTTTTTCACGTCGCTGTCCATTCCCAAATCCTGGGCTTCCTGAAGCTTTGTCTGCAAATCGCGAATCTCGTCGGCGCGGCGGCTCACTTCTTCCTGAAAGGTGGCTCGCTTTTCTTCATAGGATTTTACAGCGGAAGAATTCCTGAAGAACTGCTCGTAAACTTTTGTGGTGTCAACAACGCCAAAGTTTGTTATGTGCTGCTGGGCGAAAAGTCCGGCCGAGCAAAGGCAAGCAAAGGCGGCAATGGCAATCTTCTTGACAAATATTTTCATTTTTTAAACTCCATAAAAATTCAATTATGCGGAATTTATTATAACAAAAATCCTATTTATTGACAAGGTTGAACGAGAGAACAAACTTCCAAGTGTCGCCCCATTTGACAGTTCCGTTTTGAATCCTAAAGCAGTTTGCGAGCAAAAGCCTCAAGGGGAACTGCGGCATCAAGATTCTGATGTCAGGACCAAAGCTAAAGTAAAAGTCGTTGAGCCCAACGTTTGAAAGCATGGCGCCCAAATCTTCCTTTACGGCGACAGCGTCAAAGAAACCGTCAAGGGCGAACATTCTCGGCACAATAGGAATTCTTATTTCTAGGCTTTGGCTGAGCATGGCCTTTCCCTTTACGTTGCTGTAAATCTCAGTCCAACCGCGTCCGTTGAACATTCCGTCAACATAAAGCTTGTGGATGTCGCTTACAGAAGAGCCGGGCGCGGGCGCTTGGAAAGAAAGCGTTGTCAAAGCCGCGAAAACGATTTTGAAACTCCACTTTTCGCTAAAGGGAATGTCGAGCAAAGTCCAATAGCCTTCAAGCTTGGTGTCGCTTCTAAAATAAAAGTCCGTCTCAACCGGAAGCAAACCGAACCAAGCCAAACGCTCGCTAAAGAACCAACCCTTTGAAGGATCGTAATTTATGTCGCGGCCGTCCATTGACCATTTTGTCCAAATTGAGTTTGTAAAGCCCCAGTTATTGGCGTAGCGGCTGATTCCTAAATCAACCGGAGTGTAGAGTTTGTTGTCGTATATGTAATTGGTAAGGGAGTTCGTAATTCCGCCAGCCAAAGTCAAAATCGCCCAGTTCGGCATCCAACGATGGGCCAAAGAATGGTCCATATTCATTTGCCAGCGCTCGTATTCCATATAATAATGGCTTGAGTCAACGGCGCCGGCATCCGTCCAATAAAGGCGCAAGGCCGTTGTTTTTGCGTGCGAGAACGAAATGTTTTCAGACCATTCAATCGGTTTGTCCCAAAGCCAGCGCTGTGAATATCCAAGGCTGACAGACTGTTCTGTTGTGGAAAGCGTCGTTCCTATAGAAATGGTTTTTCCCAAGCCCAAGAGGTTTGAATTTGACCATTTGGCAAAAAGCGAAAACGGCAAGTCAGAAGCGTTCTTTACGCCGGAAAAAGTGATTCCAAATTCAATTGAGTTTGTTTGCTGCTCTTCAACAGAAATAATCAAGTCAACCAAGTTTGCGTCGCTTCCGGGCTCAACGCTAGGAACTACGCTCGAAAAGTACTGCAAGTTGTACAAGTTTCTAAGGCCGTTGGTTATTTTCGCTTTTGAGAAAACGTCTCCGCTTTCAAGCGGAAGCTCTCGGGTTATTACAAAATCCTTTGTTTTCTCGTTGCCTTTTACGATGATTTTTTCAACATGGCTGCGGTCACGCTCAGTAATTGTAAGGGTGTAGGAAACTTTTCGTTCCGCGGAGTCTCTGTTTTCAGCGGGCTTGAAAGAGTTTTCGGTATAGCCGTTTTCGTAGTACAAGTCGCTGATCGCCATCAAGGAGCCTTGAAACTGCGTGGCGTTGAAAACATCGCCTTTTTTCAAAGAGACCAAAGCGTTAAGCCTGTCGCTCGAAAAAACGCGGTTGCCGGTAATTGTCATCCCGTCAAAAGTGTAAATGGAGCCTTCGTACAAAAAGTAAGTGATGGTCATCTCGTCGCGGTCTTTCTTTTCGTTGTAAACCACATCGCGAGTTACGTCCAAAATATGGAAGTCCAAGTAGCCGCGGTCCATGTAATATTTTGAAATCGCCTGGCGGTCAACTTCAAGCTGGCTTTCCTTAAAGGCTCCCTTTGTAAAAATATTTACGGTTTTAAGTTTTGTCTGTTTCTTTAATTTCTTGGAAGAAAAGGCTGTGTTTCCTTCAAAGTTAACGCCGACAACGCAAATGGAATTTCCTTCCTTGATGTGGAAAGTAACTGCGATTCCCGCGTCGGTTTTTTCAGCGGTATGCGAAATCTTTACAGAAGAAAAGCCCTTGTCAAGGTAAACGTCTCTCAAAGCACGCTCGTCAAGCAAAGCGTCCGACTCGGAATAAACATTTCCGATTTTTATCGTAAGGGCTTCTCGCAAAGGCGGATTGCGGACTTTTTTGTTTCCCTTGAATTTTATTGAAGATATTATGGGCCTTTCTTTTACCGTCAACACAAGAATTACGCCAGAGCCTGAATCATGCGTAGCGCCAGGAGAAATTTCCTCAAAGTAATTGAGCGCTTCAAGACGGTTCAACAAATCATAAAAGCAATCCTGGAATTTTTGTCCAACATAGCTTGAAGTAAGGCCCGAAAGGTCGGAGCTTTTTACGCTTTGCAAGCCCTTGAAAGTGATTTTTGTTATGGGCCTGTCCATATACCAATCTTCGTCTTCCTGGGCGAACGAGACGGCGGAAAAAACGCTTATAAATAGAAGAAAAGCAAAAACCAATTTGCGCTGCAAAAACATAATTTTAACTCCAAGTTTTTAAAAATTAAACTTCCATGACAAAGTAAGGGCGGCATTCTCGACAATTTTCATGTTGCGAATGCTTTCCAAATCGGGCGACAAACTCCATCTGATTTTGGCAAAAGGAGCCGCCAATTCAAATCCCAATTCCGGCCTAAAGGAAATTCCTTCATAGGCGTACTCGTTGCCGATTTTGTTCTTGTCATAATCAACACGAAGCATCGCGTCCGCAAAGAGCGAGTCTCCGAAGTACTTACCTATATAAACAGTCGTACCGTCCAAATAGTTACCAACCAAATTGCCAGAAGCGGAAGAATTTCTATTGACGCTTTGTTTGACTGCGTTTTGGACAACCATTGCCCTTACTGAGAATATATCAAAATTAAAGAAATCACGCAATGCATTTTCCAATCTTCTTATAACAACTGTTTGAATCGCGTAATCGCCCGTGGCAAGGGCCAAAGAGGCCGCGTTGTCTGAATTTCCGGTTATAATTCCGCCTAAAATCTCCATAATTTCACGTTCGGACTTGGCGGGGCTTGAGCTTAAGCGCGGAGAAAGGCGGCTCAAATTTTGCTTGTCAACTTCCAACGTGATTGTCACCGGTTCGCTGTCTTCATCGCGGGTCTTGCATTCGGCCACGACAGAAATGTTCGGGTCAAAGCTTTCGTCGTCGTCGCTAAAGTGAATCTCGCCCTCTTTTATGTAGAAACTTGAATTCAAGTAAATTATTTCACCGCTTCTAATCGGAACTTCGCCGTCAAGAAGAAGGCGCTTTTCCTCTCCCATGTAACTTACGTCAAGCTCGCTTCCCGGAACGACAACCGCTCTCAAGAATGTGGTGTAAGAAATTTGAACTCGAGATCCTGTCTTTATGTGAAGGGCGACGTCAACAGGATAGCCCTCCTCCTCGTCCTCGGAATCAGAAGTGTTCAAACCGGAAATGATTTCGTTAAGTCTTGTCGCGCCAAATTCCGCGTTCGTGTTTTTTGCGGTCAAGTCGCCGGAAACGCCGATTGTGTCGTTCTCCAAAGAAATCGTCATGTCGGCCAAGAAGTCGCCCTTTATGTGCATTTCAGAAAGATTCATGTTGAGCGGAACGTAATTGTCCTCAATCGTTTGAATTCTCACGTCAAGGCTTTCAAAGGCCAAGCGGTTCATTTGAACGTTCACCGTAACGTCAATCGGCTGCCCCTGCAAATGACAGCGGGTCGGCTCGGTGTAGAACTGGGAACCGGACATCAAAAGAGAAACCATCGGAGTCGAAGCCTTTTTCTTAAAGAAACTCGGGAAATTGAATTCCGCGTTGGCAACGTCGATTTGTCCGTAGAAGGCTGGGTTTGAAAGCGGCCCAGTAATCGTAAAGGCTCCAACCGCAAGTCCCTTGTAAACATTCACAAGGTCCACGCCAACGGAATCCAACAAGGCCTTGGGGTTTATCGCAACGTCTGAGAAAGACAAGTTCAAGAAATCTCGGTCCACGCTTCCGTCAATGTTCATGTTGAAGGGCACGGTGTTTTTAAGGACGATTGAAACGTCCCGATAATTTGAAACGCTTCCGCTAAGGCCGATGTTGGGGCTTGAAGACAATATGAAATCGTCCTGAACTTTTAAAATTCCCAAATGGAATTTTTCAGGCTTCTTTTTCTTCTTGACATCAGAGCTTATTTCTTCCGCGTCAAGGCTTATGTTAAAGGCTTCTGGCATTCCCTTTTGA
The DNA here is from genome assembly GCA_024689365.1 of Treponema sp. Classification (GTDB taxonomy): domain Bacteria; phylum Spirochaetota; class Spirochaetia; order Treponematales; family Treponemataceae; genus Treponema_D. The sequence goes on from JAILDQ010000324.1 coordinate 22,727, forward strand.
ACCGGCGACTGGGCTTCAAGAGAAGCGCTGGCCTTTGCCTCAAGGTCTCGGCCAAAAAGATTTGTCTTCAAGCCAAAGGTCAAGTCGCCGTTCCAAGTCTTTTGGTCAAAGCGCGCGAATATGTCTGTAATGCGAGTGTCGCCCCAATCGGCGGCGGCGTTTTGCAAGGACATGAATTTATCTTCAATGACTGCGTTGGCGTAAAAAGTCAAGGGCTTGTTTTGAAGAGTGAACACGGCTCGCGGAATGTCAATCGTCACAAATGGATTTGAAACCGAGCCTTGCATCATGACATTCGCGTTTACAGAATCGCTTTCGTTAGAGCCCGGGAAAAAGCGCTCTGAGCGCAAAGAGTCTATGTTCAGCTGCAAAGTGAAGGAAAGGTTTTTCGCGAAAGAGCCCGAAAGCACAGAGCCAACGTTTATCGGCGTGCGCAAAGAATTTACAAAAGTTCCTTCCAGAGAAACTTTTTCAAGGCCGCCTGAATTTCCCAAACTAAAGTTGTAGTCGGCGCTTTCAAACATCGTTTGGTCAAACCTGTACAAAACGGATCCCCTTCCGTTCAAGGTCGAAACCGCGTCGGAATAGGAAATGCTTTCAAACGCCGCCGCATTATTGTTGATGTCCGCCGAGAAAGAAATCGAAGGATTCAACGAGCTCGTGCCTTCCATCAAGCGCGCGTCAAAATACGGAATGAATGCGTTGAAGCCGTTTTCCAAGGAATAAGAGAAGCTTGTGTCCGTTGAGAATTCAAAAGTTTTTTCGCTAAACCTGACGGGAAAGCCCGCCGCGGCAAAAGCGCCTTCAAGAACGGCGACAGGGCCGGAAGAGTCGGTTCCCAAAGTGAACTTCATTCCGTATTCGGAATTGATTTCCAAGCGGCCCTTGCTCGCTATGCCCGAGAAGTTGTAAGGAATGCCGTTCAATTCCAAGCGTCCGCTCAAAAGCCTTTCCTTCGTTTCCGGGAATTTTTCGACAAGGCCGTC
>JAILDQ010000016.1 GCA_024689365.1 Treponema sp.
AGAAAAAGCTGGTTACGATGTTTTTATAAAGCCAAAGGACATTGTAATTCCAAGCAATCCCGAGTATCATGCAAGGATGGCGTTTTTCTACGGTCCTCTCGGAGAGCAGGTTGAATTATTTGACGCGAAGGATGAATAAAACCATGAACGAAAATCAATTTACAAAATGGGTGGCCTGCTGGGGAACGGCAACATCAATCACAAAGAGGATGGAAGTTACATATTCAAAGAATTTGACTTTGCGCTACCCGGTAAAAATATGCTTTAAGGGCTCAAAGCTCCGTTTCAGACTTTCAAACCTTACTGGAACCGAAGACGTAAAAGTGACTAAAGCATTCTGTGCAAAAAGAGTTTCAGATGGATACAAGCCGATTGCGATTACAGAAAGTGCCGCTTCCTCTTTTTTAATTCCCTCCGGAAAAGAAATTCAAAGCGATGAGATTGACGTAGATGTTAAGGCTGGCGACACAATCGAAGTGAGCATGTACTTTGCGGACTTTACCCAGATGAATGCTGGAACCGTAATTTTAAGTCCTCTTGAAAAGGGCTCTTTTGCCTACGGTGATTTTTCTGAAGCAGAAGATTTTCCTGCCGACCTTTCCATGCCCACAAATGTCTTTTACTTTTTGAACACCATCGACATTTTTACTGAAGAAAAAAATCATGCGCTAATCTGCTACGGAGACTCAATTACCTGCTGCAGCTGGCCGGATTACTTAAAGGAGCGAGCGTTCAAAAACGGAAATGGAAATGTTTCAGTCATCAGGAGGGCTGTATGCGGAACAAGAATCCTTCGCCAATATGACTGCATCACCTATCAGGCTTACGGGCTAAAGGGTGCGACACGCTTTCCAATTGAAACGAATGTTTGCGGCGCAGACTCAATCATCATACACCACGGCATAAACGACATCATCCATCCAGTTGGCCTTGAGGTAAATAAATTCCGCCCCTGGAGCGACATGCCCACCTTGCAGGACTTAATAGAAGGCTTTCAAAAAATCTATATGGAGCCTGCAAGAAAGCTTGGCCTTAAAGTTTACAGCGCGACCCTGATTCCCATTTACGGATGGAGAACTTACAGCGAGGACCGAGAAAAATTGCGCAATGATTTTAACGAATGGCTCAGGACCTCAAAAGATTTTGACGGCTGCGTGGATTTTGACAAGGCTGTCCGCGATTCAAAAAATCCAAAGGCCTTTGCGTCAGAATGCGATTCCGGCGACCACCTTCACCCAAGCGAAAAAGCCTGCAAACTGATGGCGGAGGAAGTACCGGAAGAAATAATATTTTAGGCTATGCTAAAAGGGCTTAAGCGCATTCAAAAAAAATATTACTAATTTTTCAAAAGTCGTGTTATACTTTTTATAGTTAAGCATAAAAAAAGTCGCGGCGTTTGGAGTTTTTAATGTTTATAAATAAACTTAATCAGCTTTATAAGCCAAAAAGAATTCTCTATTACATTATTCCTTCGGAAGAGGAAATCAAAGATTTTTACAAGGGTGTTCTCCCCAAAAGTCTTTGTCCTTTTGAAAACGCTTTTGGCGCGTATGATTCGCCGGGCTTGTTTTTTGCGCGCGGAATGGATAAAGAAATAATAGGCATAGAATTCAGGGCAAACGACAGCCGCGTAAGTTATCCCAAAAATTTAAATTCCATTGAGCTGGAAGAAAACTATTTTTATTCAATTGAAATTGACGAAGAAATTGAAATCACTAAAGACTTTATCAAAGAAGTTTTTGCTTCAATTGCCGCTGATGATGACGCGCGAAGAATGTATTCGGATTTATCAATTCTTGAAAATCCAAACTTGATAGGCGTTTTTACAGAATTCAAAAAACACAGAATTCTTTACGAATGCAAGCTTGAAAATGACAAAACAAAAAACGTAATCAACGACAGTGAAGAAATGTTGGACAGAAAAAAACTTTTCAAACTTGCTTTTTTAGATCCGATTACAGGACACTACAACTGGAATTATCTAGTAAGTTATCTTGAGATGCCAAAAGAAAAGGGGATAAACGATTACGCCTTCGCTCACTTTGACGTAAAAGATTTTCGTGTTTTAAATGAAGTTTACGGTCACGTAGCCGCAAACAGGCACTTGAGCAAAATCGTTGACGCGATGAAAAGCGCGGACTTTATCTACGCAAGCGCTCGCTGCCATGAAGACAATTTTGCAATAATTATTAAGGACATGCCGGAAGAAGAAACCATAGGCAAGTTGAAAGATTTCTTTGCGAGCGTTTCAAAATTGGATGAAGACCCGAATTATAGAGTTTTTTACAGGTGCGGTTTTGTTCCGATGCAAAAGGCGATGCTCTTGGGAAACAGAGTTCCGGACGCAGGAAAGCTCGCTCAATCTTTTGGAAAGAATCACAACGAAACGCAAATCATCACTTATACAGACAAAATGCACAATGACATTTCTTGGGGAAATTACATCAAGACTTATGTTGAGACTGCGATTGCAAACGATGAATTTGTTGTTTATCTTCAACCTAAGTTTGACGTCAACAAAGAAGTGATAAAAGGCGCGGAAGCCTTGATTCGTTGGAATTATAAAAACAAGGGTTTTCTTTTGCCGTCGCGTTTCATTCCTTTTTTTGAAAAGGACGGTTCCATCGGAAAAATCGACGACATTGTTTTAAGAAAAGTTTGCCAAGCTTTCGCCCGGTGGAAAAAAGAAGGAAGGCCCCTTTATCCTATTTCCGTCAATCTTTCACGAAACCGAATGTATAATAAAAACCTCATTTCAAATCTTTCTGCCATTGTGGACGAATATGGCGTTGACCACAAGCTGATTGACTTTGAGCTTACAGAAAGCGCAAGTTACGATGATACGGAACACATGATAAACGTTCTAAAAGAAATTAGAGAGTCAGGCTACAAAATTTCCATGGATGATTTTGGAACAGGATACTCATCTTTTTCGCTTTTGACAAAGATGCCGCTTGACACATTGAAGATAGACAAAAGTTTTGTAGACAATCTATCCCAGTCCAATGACTGCAAAGAAGATGTTGTTGTGGTAAAGCACATCATCAATCTTGCAAAAGAGCTTGGCTTTGTCTGCCTTGCAGAAGGCGCGGAAGAAAAGCCTCAGGTTGATTGCCTTAGGGAACTTGGCTGCGAAGTGATTCAAGGTTTTTACTACAGCAAACCCATTCCTATTGAAGAATACGAAAAGAAATATCTTTGAGTCCAAATCCTA